>CAYLJT010000388.1:0-8115 GCA_964383995.1 uncultured Polyangiaceae bacterium | reverse complement strand
CTGCCGAGAAGGTGGTGCTCGATGGGGAGATCGTGGCCTTCGAAGAGACCGGCAAACCAAGCTTCCAAAGGCTTGGAAAACGCATCCACCTGACCCGCGCCAGCGACGTGCGCAGGGCTGTCTACGATGTGCCCGTGGTGTATGTGGTCTTTGACCTCTTGGCGCTCGGAGAGCGCGATTTGGCGGGTCTGCCGTTGGCGAGCCGCAAAGGCCACCTCAAGAGGCTCTTGCCCGGCGCAGGGGTTTTGCGGGTGCTCGATCACATCGAGGGCTCGGGCCAGGCGCTCATCGATTTTTGCCGCGTAAACAAGCTGGAAGGCCTGATCGCGAAGCGGCGCGCTTCGACGTACAAACCGGGCCCCAAGCGCAGCGACGACTGGATGAAGCTCAAGTGCGAGCGCGACGAAGACTTTGTGGTGGTGGGGATGACGCGTGGGGAAGGGGGGCGGCGCGACCTCGGCGCGCTGGACATGGCCAGTTACGACAATGGCCACCTCGTCGTGCGGGGCAAGGTGGGCAGTGGCTTCGACGACGCGACCATTGCCATGTTGCTGGAGCGCCTCAAGCCCCTTGTGGTGGACGCTCCCACGGCCGAAGGCGAATATATGCCGGCCCCCAAGGGCCGTGTGCACCTGCGCCCCGAGGTCGTCATTTCGGTGCGTTTCTTGGGCTTCAGCGAGGATGGCCACGCGCGGTTTCCAGTGTTCCGCGGTGTTCGCCCGGACATCGCGCCACAGGCCTGCACCGCGGGGCCCAAGGCGGCCGATCGCGAGCGGTTGATCGCGACGCCCGTCACCGTCGAGGAGACGGTGGAGGGGCCCATGTTGTCGTCGGCGTCCACGTTGGCCTCGGGAAAGGCGGCCGATCCGGGCTTGCCGCGCTTTTCGGTGACCAATCGCAACAAGGTGTTTTGGCCCGAAGAGGGCATTACGAAGGGGGACCTCGTGGATTACTACGAGGCGGTCGCGCCGACCCTGTTGCCCTACCTCAAAGACCGCCCCGTCGTGCTCGTGCGTTATCCGGACGGGGTGACGGGCAAGAGCTTCTTTCAGTGGAACGTGCCTGTGGGGCTGCCCTCGTGGGTGACGACCTTGAAGCTGCCCGCGCGGCGCGAGGACAAACACGAAAAGAACGTCTTTCTCATCAATGACACGGAGAGCCTGCGTTACATCGCGAACCTCGCCTGCATCCCCATCCATGTGTTGGCGTTCCGCGTCGGGGCCATCTACGAGAGCTGCGATTTTCTGACGATCGACTTCGACCTCAAAGGCGCAAGCTTCACGTTCGCCGTCGAGCTGGCCCGCTCGCTCAACGAGATCCTGTCCGCGGTCGGCATGGTGGGCTATCCGAAGACCTCGGGTCAAACGGGCCTCCATGTGCTCGTGCCGCTCGGCGAAGGGGTCTCGTTCGAAACCGCGAAGACGCTCGCCGACCTCTTCGGTCGGCTGCTGGTCGAACGTCACGGCGCCTTCGCGACCATGGAGCGCATCGTGGAGAAACGGGGTGGCAAGGTGCTCGTCGACACGGGGCAGACCGGGCAGGCGCGGAGCATCGTCGCGCCCTACTCGGTGCGCGCCGCCAAGCGCGCCACGGTGAGCCTGCCGCTGACCTGGGACGAGGTGAGCCCGAGCCTCGACCCCTCGGTCTTCACCATGAGCGTCGTCATCGAGCGGCTTCGGAGCGTGCCCGATCCGATGGCACCCATGCTGAGCGACAAGCCCGATATCGGGGCCGCGGTGGGGCGTATTGGGGCCCTGCTCGGGCGCGGTCGGCCCGGCGCGAACAAATAGTTTGAGGTCAAAATAAATGGCGCGCTTCGGTTTGCACGCGGCCCGCTGGTTGAGCTAGGGCAAGGCGCATGTCGACGTTTATCGCGATGATGTCGTACGAGCTCTCGAAGGACACCGAGGCTGACGCGCGAAAAATGCTGCGCGCGGAGCTTGTCGGGCGGCGCTGGGACGACAAGTGCAAGGGCCTGCCGATGCCCGCGAACACGGTGTGGATGCGCCGTGGGGCGCCCCCGGGCTACGGGGTCGACAGGCTGTACGAAGACTGCGACAGCGAGCTGAAAGAGGCCGTGGCGGCGGTGGAGGCGCGGGGGCTGCGTATCGCGCTCGTCCGAGGCTTCGCCTTCGTCTCGGGGGCCGGCACCTGCGGCCTGCTTCCACGCTAGCGCGTTTCGAGCTATGCCCGGCCCCTCTGGAGGCAGCATGCGAACGTGGTTGATGAGCTTGACGGTGGTCTTCGCGGCGGTGAGCGTCTTGGGCTGCGGCGATGGGTTCGATGAAGAACAGGCCAAGACCATCTGCGATCAAGAGCGCGAGGCGAAGGGCGCGTTCGTGACCGACGAGGCCTACCAACAGTGCCTCGATTGCTACATGGAATGCGGCGATCTGTGCAGCGTGACGTCGACGGCGATCCCGACCTACACCTGCCAAGAAGACTGACGAACGAGGTGCGCGCGGCGCGGGCGAAGGCCCGCGCGGCTAGCGGACGCGGTCAGGAGCGGCGCGTGCGGCGGAGCGTAAACGCCAGCGCCGCGCCCAAGAGCGCGAGCCCAAACCCCGCTTTTCCGGGGCTCGCAGGCACATTGCAGCTACCCGAGGTGTCGACGGCCGGCGGCGGATCGGCCATGCCCGCGCCGCTGCTCTCGAAGCCCGAGGCAGACGACGAAGCGGGGGCGCCTCCGGCTCCCGTCGAGCTGGTGCTGGGATCGCCACCCGCGCCGCTGCCCGTCGTGGTGGTCGTCGCTGAGCCGCCGCCCGTGCCTTCGGCCACGATGCGCACCGCGGCGCACGAGTAATAAAACGAGTTTCCCATGTCCTGGCGAAGCTGCAGCGTGCAGTTGTCACAGGCCTCGTTCGGCACCGTCACGGTGGTCGTAAGCGGCGTTGTGGTGTCGGTGTTCATGTCGGGCTCGTCGTAGACGATGCCCCCCTCCATGTCGGCCTTGGTCACTTGATCGACGGGCTTGTTCGAGAAGCTCAGGCGAAAAGCGCCGTTGTGGTTGACCGTCTCCATCCACGCGATCTGCACTTGGGACCCGGCGGTAAGCTCGGTGATGTCGTAGGTGCCGGGGCACTCTTCCGGGGTGAGGTCTTCGTTCGGGTCCTCGGGGGCGCCGAAATAGCAGCCGCAAGGGCCCGACTTGGCGTTGTCGTTCTGGGTCAGCGGCTTCGGCATTTCGAGCCGTGTGTGAGCCGAAGCGAGGGCAGGCAGCGTGAACGCGAGGGCCGCGACGGAGGCAATGACAAAACGCATGGCAGCTTGATTCTAGGGCAAAAAAAGCGCGCTTGGGGGCCGCGAAGCGCCCACGCACGAAATGGGCGCGAGATCGGAAGATTACGATTTCGTCGAAACCGCGAGCGCGCATCGATTCGCATGGCGCGATGCGCTAGGGTCAGAAGCGATGGATGCCTTTCCTGCGGTCCAAAAGGTCGCCCGAACAGCCATGAAGCTTCAGGGGTTCAAGAGCCGCTTCGTGCGCACGACACACGGCGAAGTGCACCTCTACGAGGCACTGGGCCATGGGCCCCTGCCTACGGTCGTGGTCCAGCACGGCGTCGCGGCCAGCGGCGCTCCCTTTGGGCGTGTCATGCAAGAGCTCCGTCGCAGCGCCCGTCGCGTGGTAGCTCCTGAGCTGCTCGGCCACGGGAGCAGCAGTATCCCCGACAAGCCCCTGCGACCCGAGATGTTGTCCGAGTCCACGAGGGAGGTGCTCAGGGAGGTGCTCGACGAGCCCGCCATCGTGTTCGGCAATTCGTTGGGCGGGGGGATCGCCCTGCGCTACGCGATGGAAGAGCCCGACAACGTGCGGGCGCTCGTGGTGTGCTCACCGGCGGGCGCGCAAAGCAGCCACGAGAGCCTGGAAGAGCTGCGTAGGGTGTTCGCGCTGCGCTCCCACGCAGAGGCGCTGTCGTTCCTTGATAGGCTGTATCACAAGACACCTTGGTATGCCCCGCTGCTCTCACCGACCGTGCGGACGCTGGTCAATCGGCCGCATATTCGCCAGTTTCTAGCCGACGTCCGGCCCGAAGATGCTTTTTTGCCCGAAGAGCTGAAGAAGCTCACGATGCCTATTTTGCTCCTCTGGGGTCAGAGCGACAACTTGCTACCTCGCGAGCACCTGGCCTATTTTCAAGCGCATTTGCCGCGCCACGCGCGGATCGAAGAGCCGGACGACTTCGGTCACAGCCCGCAGCTCGAGCGCCCCCGCGCGCTCGCCCGGCGGATAGCCTCCTTCGGCCGCGAGCACGATCTCAAGTCGAAGGGACTTGGCTGAGCACACCTGTGCTTGCCTGGTAGTAAGTGCCGCTCGCCGTGGTCAAGAGGGCCACCGCCCGCACCAGGTAGTAAGGCTCGTCGGGGGTTGGCTCGACATCCACGAAGGGCGGTTGAACGGGCTCCTTGCTCAGGCGCTTGAAAGGGCCGAGCTCGGAGGGGGCGCGGTAGACGTGGTAGCCGAGGTGGCTCGTGTCCCGCCCATCGATCTCCACGAGGACCGTCTTACCTTGCCATCGCGCCCGCGCGCTCCCGGGTGGCGAAACGACCTGGAGCGGCAAGGTAGGATCACCGTGCAGGGCCACGTGGATCGACGTACCTTGCCGAATGGTGCGGTCGTTGTCTTCGTCGTACCCCTCCAGATTTTGCGTGAATTGCAGGGCAAAACCCCAGGTTTCTCCCACCCCGAGGACGTGCAACGACCAGTCTGGAATGCCCCCCCACACGGAGGTCAGACCGTGGCTCGTGGCGAGCGGGGCGCGCAGGAAGTTGTTGGGGTTGTCCCAGTCGCCAAAATAGCTGCCGAGCAGTACGAAGAAGAGGGCCTGGGGATCGTTCGTCGCGAGCTCTTCGGTGGTGCCGATGCCGCCGCACTCGTCGAAATGACCGGGGCCGCAGCCGTAGGCGAAGAGGTGAGGGACGTCGCGGAGGTCCGCGAACAGATCCCCTTCCCGCACCTTGTCGGGGCCCAAACAGGCGGAGAAGGAGCGGTAGGCGCCCGTGGAGAAGCCCTTGCCGATCATCCTGGGCCGGTTCTTGGGCGTCATGAAATAGCCGAAGTTGTCGTCCACGAGGGCCCGCGGCTGAGCCCGGAGCCTACCCTGACGGAAGGCGTGATTTTTGTCCAAATAGCGCCGCAGCAAGGCTTCCTCGCTGAGGCCCCGGAAGGCGGGGAGGTCGCTCAGATCGACACGGCCTACCTCCAGGGAGACGGCGTCGCAGGGCAGCTCGTCCTGGTCGAGCTTGCCGTCGCCGGGCAGGTTCTCGTTGCGCGGATCGCCCGGTGGATAGCTGTTCTTGCGTGTGTCCACCACGTCGTCGGTCCAGGTGCCGACAAGGTCGGCGTAATAGACGTCGGCGGGCCAGGCGCCCTTGTGTGCGGGGGAGCCCGGGGCGGGCACCGTGTGACCGTCGGGGCTCGTGTTGCCCGAGTACGGAACCGGCACGTGCCCGAGGAGGAAGAGCGTGCGCAGGGTGGGGTGCTCGTCCACGACACTGCGAATCAAGGCCTTGACGGAGGCAGGCGCGTCGTCGCGCGCTACCGACCGGCGCACGACCGGGTAACCGTCTGCCACCAGATCGCGCACAAGGCGGCGGATCTCCGGCTCCAGCGCGGCCTCGTGGCTGCGCTCCACGAGCAACAGCAGAGGGTCGTGCAGATCGTTGAGCGGACGCCGCAGGGCCGCGCAGACGCGGCCCGTGGAGCGGTAAGGTGGTTTGCGGTGCCGTCTTACCAAGCCATATTCGTAGACCTTGCCGACCTCGACAGCCCTGTCCACGAACGTGGTTTGGTCCCCCGAGAGGCTCGCGTAAGGGTCCCCCCAGGAGGCATGGTTGACCTTGCCAAAGGGTCGTTTGTAGATGGTCGTGGTGGAGGCGGCGACGTTTGTTTGGGTGAAATTCAGCGTGACCTGCGGCGGATCGAGGCTCACCGAGACGGTCGTCTCGACGGCCAGATCGCGCGGGTGTGGTACGCCGCGCGCGCGGTCGAGGACGGATTGCTTGAGCTCCCAAAGAGCCAGTCGCACGAGGCGCCCCGGGCTGGCGTGGCGCCTGCGTATCAAGAATTTGCGCAGACCCAAGAGGGGTCCGCGGCTCACTTGCCGAGCTCTTTGACGATCCGCTCCGCGCCGTAGATGTTTTCGAGGGCGTGGACGATGGCTACCGAGGTGACCGAGACAGCGCGGTTCTGCCGGCCGTCGTAGCCGTACTCGCCGCCGAGCGAGTAGATGTTGCCGTCGAAGATGAGGCCCACGACCTCACCGTTCTTGTTGATGACGGGCGATCCGGAGTTGCCGCCGATGATGTCGTTGGTGGTGACCATGTTCAGCGGGACTTTCGGATCGAGCTTCTTTTCGGCCGCGATCCAGCTCTTGGGCAGATCGAAGGGGTGCTTACCGGTGGCGCGCTCGAAGGCCCCGCCGAAGGTGGTGAAGGGGGCAACCTGCGTGTTGCCGACGGGGTAGCCCTGGACACTGCCAAACGACAGGCGCAGGGAGAACGTGGCGTCGGGGTAGGTGGTCGTGCCGTAGACCGCGAAGCGCGCCTTGGCGATGCGGGCGCCCTCGCGCTCGATGGCACCTTCCACCTCGTCTTCGTAGGCCTTGCGCACGGCGCGTGAGGCAGCGTCGACCGCGCGAGCCAGATCGATCAAAGGGTCCTTCGCGGCATCTTGGGCGGCCTTGCCACCCTCGAACAAGGCTTTACGCACCTTCGGATCGGCCAGCTTCGAGCCCTTGATCAGGCGCGCGGCCAGCTCGTTGGGCTCGTCCTTGCCAAGGACGGCTTTGACCAAGGGATGATCGGCGCCCAAAATCTCGCGCAGCTTGATCAGTCCGAAACCGAGCTTTTTCGCCTCGAAATCGGCGTAGATCGGGACCTCGGAGAACAGCTCTTGTTTCAGTTGCGGCAGGCGCGCGTCGGCAAACTCGCGCAGGCGGGCCTCGTTGGGCTTACCGAGCTCGTCGGCCGAGCGTGCGAGGGTGCGGGCAAAGTCGAAGAGCTTCGAATAGAAGCCGTAGCCCTTC
Organism: uncultured Polyangiaceae bacterium; assembly: GCA_964383995.1. GTDB lineage: Bacteria > Myxococcota_A > Polyangia > Polyangiales > Polyangiaceae > CAYLJT01. Next base: position 1,087 of record CAYLJT010000388.1, on the reverse strand, counting down.
TCCAACATCATGTGCTCGAAGTAGATGCGCCGGTGCGCGGCGACCGCGCGCTCGATCGCCTCGAAGGCGCCACGCGCGTTGGCGAGCGGCTCGTCCTTCGCGATGTGCGAGCGCAGGTCGGCCTCGGCCTGCACCTTGGAAGAGAAGAACGCCTCGTCGCCGAGGGCGGCGTGACGACCCTTCAGGGCCTTGAGCCCGTTCTCCACCCCGAACAAAAGCTCCTTGGAGATGCGCAGCTTCTCGGCGTCTCCCATGCCGTATTGGGTGGCAAAGCCACGGATTTCCGAGAGCCAGGCGATGAAGGCGGGTAGGCGCAAGTCGCGTTCGAAGGTCAGCTCGGCGACGGTTTTCAGGCGCGACGTGCGGGCCGGGTGACCTGCCACAAAGGTAAGATCGCCGGCCTTGGCGCCGTCCTTCGACCAGCTCAGGTGCTCCTGCATCTTGGCGGGCTTGCCCCCTTCGTAGATGCGCACGAAGGCCGAATCGAGGTCGTAGCGTGGGAAGTTGAAGTTGTCCGGATCGCCACCAAAAAAGGCCGTGCCGATTTCGGGTGCGAACACCAGGCGCACGTCTTGATAGCGCTTGTACTTGTACAGGTGGTACTGACCTCCTTGGTACAGCGTGACGACGTCACAGCGCACGTCGTCGCCCGTGGCACACTCCTTTTCGATGCGCGAAAGCTCGGCCTTGCGCGCGTCGGAGTAGGCCGCGCCGTCCTTGCCTTGCGTGGCCGTCTCGATGCGCGCCGTCACGTCCTTGATGTCGATGAGCTGGTTGAGCTCCATCTTGGTGCAGCGGGTCTCGTCGGCCTCGGTCTTCGCGTAAAAGCCGTCTTGAATGAGGTCTTTCTTCTTGGACGACAGCTCTTGAACGCACTGCGATACACAGTGGTGATTGGTCATGACAAGGCCTGTCGAGGACACGACGCTACCCGAACAGCCCCCCGCGAGGCGCACGGAGGAGAGGCGGATGTGGTCCAAAAACGCCTGGTCGGGTTTGAAGCCGTAGCGTTCGGCCACGCGCTCCGAGGGGAAGGCGTTCAATAACCACATGCCCTCGTCACTGGCAGGTGGGGCGGTCGGCGCGG
>CAYLJT010000387.1:0-8121 GCA_964383995.1 uncultured Polyangiaceae bacterium | reverse complement strand
CCCGCTTCATGTCCCCCGAGCAGTGCCGTGGCAAGCCCGTCGACCAGCGCGCCGATATCTACTCGCTGGGTGTCCTGACGCACCTGATGTTGACGGGAAAGGCGCCCTTTGCGGGCCCCCCGGTGGACGTCTTGCTCAAGCACATGACCGAGACACCGCCGACCATGTCCTCGGTCTGCCCCGACCTCCCAGTAGCGCTCGACGCGCCGGTACTGGCCATGCTCGCCAAGCGCCCGGCGGATCGGCCGGCGACGGCGGGCGCCGCGCTGGCGGCGCTGGTGGAAAAGACCTTGTCCCCCTCGGAGCTGGCCACCTTGCCCCTCGGCACGATCATCCTACCGCCCAGCGAACAGGCGCCGCCCGAGGCACCGACCCTGGTGATGCCGCCACGCGCTCCCCAAGCGGTCCCTGCGGCGACCGTGCTGCTCGAGGCCGAGCGCACGGTCCCTGCCCCACCGCCGCCCATGGAGGTCGTCGCGCCGACGCGCCCGGATTTGCCTGCCGTGGCGGTGATCGGAAGGCCCAAGGCCCAGCCGTCCGTGGAGGCGTCATCGCGGACGTGGGTCGGAGCAGCGCTGGCCCTGGCCCTGGTGCTCGGCGGAGTCGCGTTCGCGCTCCTGCGCGGCGACGCGTCGGACCTTCCGACCACCCCAACGCCATCCGCGACCCCTTCAATCCTTACCACGACGCCCCCCCTCGCCGAGCCGACCCCAGCGCCGACGACGCCGCAGCCCGAATCCAGCGCGTCGGCGCCTACGGTGCCCGAGCCCACGGCGCCCGCCATCCGCCCCGCCGCGCCGAAGCCCACGGCCTCCGCCAAGCCCCGCGCAGAGACGCGGGACCTCGGGTTCTGACCTCTTGTCCGAGTCTTGTCCGAGACACGGCCCGAGCGCGCCCGTGAAGCCCGAACAAACTGGGTCAAGACCTCGACTGCCTTGGGGGAGGAGGGAGGGAAGACCGGAAGGTCTTCCCTCGAGTAGCTCAGGTGCCTTCGGCGATCTTGATCGTGCCGATGGTCACATCGTCGTCCAAGCTGCGAATCGGCTCTCCGCCGCCATTTCCGTCGACACCGCCGTAGAAGAGGGTGACCGAGCCGGCGCCCGCCTTGGGCGCCGTCCAGCTGAACTTCCAGGTGTTGAGCGTCGGCTTGCGGGACAGGGAGAACAACGTGGTGCAACCCGCGCCGTAGGTGTAGGTGGTGGCGTTCGGGGGGAGCTGGTTGATGGGCGTGAAGTTGGCCGGACAGTTGGCCGTGCTCACGCAGCTTTGCGGTCCGCCCATGCAGGTGTCCGAGGCCAGGGTGCCGGCCAGGGCGCCGTTGGCGTCTTCGATGGTGACGGCGAAGTGATCGAGATCCTCCGTCTTACCCTTGCCAAGCAGGCTGCCGCTGTTGGCTGTCATGACGGCGGTCATCTGGTAGACCTGACCGGGCTTGTAGGCGGCTTGTCCCTGCACCATCTCGAACGCAGGCGTGGGTGTGAACGTCATGCTGACGTTGCCCTGCTGCTTGGCGTTGTCGATGTGGCACATGGCGCAGGTGATGCCCCAGTCTTTCTGGGAGCCCGTGCCGAAGATGAAGCCTGCGCCGACGTCGGAGCTGTCGGCGGCGGCGCCCCACTGCAAGATGTCCGAGAAGCCCTGAGCAGGCGCGGACAGCGCGAGGCCGGCGGCGATGACGGTGGCGAACAGGGGAGCGTTGCGCAAGATGCGTTGACTAAGCGTTTTCATGGTCATGATCCTCAGTTCGCCCCCGGGTCGCAGGACGCTAGCGTGGCGCCCCCAAGCCAGTCTTCAATCGTCTTGTAGTCGGCATCGCCTTGCTTGAAGAGGTGAATCCCGGCGTGGGCCTTACCACCCACCACCGGCTGCGCCAGCAGCTCGGAGGTAGACTCCTGACCGGCGGGGATCGGCTGCAGGTTCGCGTCGAGGGCGAACGAGCGCGCCGAATCGTAGTTCCTTTGCCATTCTTCGTCGGTGTGCTTGGCCCGGCATCCACAACTGGAGGACCCGGAGCACAGGTCGGACGAGGTGGCCTGACCTTGACAATATTGGGGCTCCGACAAGCTTCCCCCCGCCAGGCGCAGCCGACCCCGGGCGTAGATGCGGTAGGCCCGACCTTCCTCGGTGCCGTGGCAGCCGAGCTGGCTGCACTTGTGGTCCGCGATCGGCTCCACATTGCACTTGTAGTAGTTGAGATCGAGGGCCGGGAGCGTGGCCGTTTCGACCGGCTTGCAGTTGGTGGTCCCGACATTGGCGGAGTCGGTGCATACGCGCGTCGCGTCGTTACCGCCGGTAGTTTGCCATGGCGAGCAGGTCCATTGCTCCCCACCGCAATCGCCGCCGCTCGCGGTGGAGGCGGTTCCAGAAGCGTTCGTGGAAGATGAGGCGGAGCCCGCGCCCGACCCCGAATCACCCCCTTCCGCCGAGTCGTCGGAGCTGCAGCTCGGAAAAAAAGCCAAAAGCAAACTTATGCCCGCGAGGCGAGCTATCCAGTCACGTGTCATCGAGAACCGCCTGTTTTGGGAGGAAGGCCAAGTGCGATGGACGAAAATCTTGCAAAAGCCGCAAGAATGTCGCCCTGATCATCCCGATGTTTCAACCCCAATGCAACACAAATTCCGTGACGGCAGCGTGCCCGGATCGGACGACTTGGCGCTCCAGAATCGCTACTTCGGCGGGGCGACCGGCGCGCAGGTGCTGACCCCGGCGCCGACAATGCGAAAGCCGATATCGACCATGTAGCTCAGGTCCACGGTGCCGTCCGAAGGGCGGTAGTGGGTGACGTCGGACGATGCCACGAAGTCCGCCGTGTACAGGTAGAAGTCTCCGCCCCAAAACGAAAACGCCCAGGCCGCCGGCGTCGGCAGGTTGGTCATCGCGGCCTTGCTGAGGATGTTGGAAGAGGCCTTGTCGATCTCGGCGACGTAGACCGGGGTCGTGGTAAAGAAGCCGTAGAGCCGGGCGTCGCCCGTGCCCGTAAGCTCGGCGTTTTGCCCCGCCAACGAGCCCGTGAACGGGCCTACCGTGGTCAGCGTGAGGCTCTTCGTGTCGATGCGCGCAAGGCCCGGGCTAAAGCCGCTTGGGTCCGTCCCTGTCACAAACAGAGTCTCCTCCTCGGCCCCCACGGCGTCGGTGGAGAAGCCCATGCCCAGGCGATAATAGCCGTCGGGCAGGTTCATGATCGGGCCCTGGCAACTGGCATCGATCGTACTGACCTTGAACAACGCGCCCGCCGTGTCGGAGCCGAAAGAGTCGCTTTGTACGTAGTTGACCCAGGCCGTCGCCGTGCGATCGACGGCCATCGAGTTGGGCTGCATCGAGGTGGGGCAAGCCAGGGGGCCAATTTCCTCGAAGGCGCGGTCGAGGGGGCGAAAACGAAAGAGTCGGTTGTCGTCGGAGAGCACGTAAACGAGGTCGGCGCCTTCGCTACAACCGTTGCCTACGGGGCCGCCCCCGCCGCTGCCGGTGATGATGTCCTCGCCCCCAGCCCCGGTGCCCGAGCCCGAGCTGCCGAAGGCCCCGGCGCCGTCGAAGCCCTTGTCGTCGGCGGTGGCGCTGCACGCGCAAACGGCGATGATGAGCGGCGTAAGCGAAGCGAGAGCGGGGGCACGCATCCCCCCAGTGTACACCGAATTGCGCGGCCCAGAAGGCGTTATGGGTCCTCGGGCTCGAGCTCCGTGAGCGGCCCCATGGCGGCCAATGCCGGCCACGCCATGGCGACGACAGCCACGCAAAGCAGGGTGAGCCCGCCGCCCAACAACGTGGCTCCCGCGGCCCCCAAGAGCGCCGCAGTGGCCCCCGATTCCAGCTCTCCGAGCTCGTTCGACATACCGATGAACACGTAGTGAACGGCGGACACGCGGCCTCGAATGCGGTCGGGCGTGACCATTTGCTCCAGCGTGATGCGGATGACGACGCTGATGTTGTCGAGGGCGCCCGCCGCAAAAAGAAGGCCCAACGAGAGGGGAAATGACTCGGACAAACCGAAGGCGATGGTCAACAGGCCAAAGCCCGTGACCACCGTCAAGAGCACCTTGCCGGGCCGTTTCCACGGAGGAAGTCGGGTCAGGACAAGGGCCATCGAAAGCGCGCCGAGCGAAGGCGCGGCCCGCAAAAAGCCCAGACCTTCGGGGCCGCACGCCAGGATGTCGCGGGCATAAATGGGCAGGAGCGCGGTGACGCCCGCGAACAGCACGGAGAACAGATCGAGCGTCATCGCAGCCAAAAGCAGCGGCGAACGCCGCACGAAACGCAGGCCCGCGCGCCAGTCGCGATCGACCTCGGCGGCGGCGACCGTGGGCGGCCCCTTCAGCCCGACGAGCAGGAGGGCGTAGAGCAGGGCGCACGCCGTCGACGTGAGATAGCACGGCAAAGCCGATTCAAAGGCCCCAATCAGGGTGCCTGCGAGGGCCGGCCCGAAGATGGCGGCTAGCTGAAAACCTGTGGAGGACCAAGCATTGGCCTTCGGCAAAACTGCTTTGGGCACCAACAAGGGCACAAGGGACGAGACCGCGGGAGCATGAAACGCGGACGCCGCGCCGAGCGCGAAGAGCGCGAGATACATCGCGAAAACGGGCCCCGACGTGAAGCCGAGGTAGGCGAGCAGGGCGGCCGCGAAGAGCACCACGAGCTCGCTCGCGAGGGCCACGCGCGCCCGGTCGAAGCGATCCGCGACGCGCCCCGTGAGCCCCACGAGGCCCACCACCGGCACGATTTGCACGAGGCCCACGAGGCCCAGCGCCCAGGCCGAATTGGTGCGTTCGTAGAGGTCCCACGACACGCTCACCGTCAGGAGCTGTTTGGCCAACACGCCCAACATGCGGCCCACGAAAATGCGACGGTAGGCCGGGATCGAAAAGGGCGACGGCACATCCACGGGGCGGCGATATCACGTGTACGATGGCGCCATGCGATGCTTCGCGATAACGACGGTTGCAGGCCTTTGTGCGGGGCTTTGCCTGCTCGGCTGTGGCAGCTCGGTGGTGCAAGAGGAACCGGGCACGGGCGGCGCCGGGGGTGCCACCAGCGCTTCGACCGTGGACACGACGACCGGCGTCGGCGGAAACGGTCCGCTCTGTGCCCGCACGAACGACGGGCTCTCTCTGGCCGTGAACACCTGGGATGGGCTGACCCTCGGCTGCGGCAGCGGCTTCGCCGAGACCCAAGGCACCTTCGAGTACTCGGCCGCGCTGAGCTACGACGGCAACGGTCAAATCACCCTGGATAGCTGCCCTCCCAACGCCGACTGCCTGCCGCAAATCTCCACGGTGCGCTTCGAAGCCAAGGGTCTTCAGCCCTATTTGCCCTCGGGGCTGTACGTGAAGCTGATCGTTACAACGAATCAACCCATGGGCTGCGAGCACAGCTTCTTCGTGCTGAACCTACCCGAGTGGGGAGGCGTCCCGAACCCGGTCACCATCGAGCGGAAGCTGTGGCTCGCGGGCGTCGACGGCACCTTGAGCCTGCCCCCAGGCCTGCCCTACGCCGTGGAAAAGCGGCTGCCGACTTGCGTCAGCCCGGACGCGACGCAGGACTACCTCCTTGCTTTCACCTCCAACGATGATCCCACGAAGTCCGTCGAGGTGGAAATGGGGCAGACCAAGGCGATGGCTCAGGGCCCCGGGGGTACTTGGATCATCAACAATTTGAGGTCCTATGATTCCGGTGCGCCCGACGATTTCTGGAACTGGGCCTATTGGATTGCCCAGCCTTACCCGCCCGATTGACGGTTGGCGAGGGCTAGCAACGCGGCGCCCAAGACGCCCGCCGAGTCACCCAGGGCGTGTCTGCGGATGGGCGTCGTCAGCTCGTCGTTGAACACGTGGCGCGCGACGTAGGCCCGCCCCTCGTCGTAGAGGCAGTTGAGGTTCGACACGCCGCCGCCGAGCACGACGACGGTCGGGTCGAGGACGGAAAGGACATTGGCAAGGCCGCGACCGAAGGCCTGAAGCAGGGCCTGAATCGCCTCTTCCGCGTGGGGATCGACGCTCCTTTGCGCGGCGATTTCGGAGAGCGCGAGGGCCTTCCCGGCGCGCGAAGCGTAGTCGCGCTCCACCGCGGGGCCTGCCGCGTAGAGCTCCAAACAGCCGCGATTTCCGCAGTAGCAGACGGGACCCTGACCATGGAACACGGCATGGTGTCCCCACTCGCCGGCGATGCCCTGGGCACCTTCCCAAATGGAACCGCGCACGATGACACCGCCACCGACGCCTGTGCCGAGGATCACGCCGAACACGATGCCATCTTGACCGTCGCGCGCGGCGCCGAGCTTCGTTTCGGCCAACGCAAACAGGTTGGCGTCGTTGTCGAACGCCACCAAAGTCCCGAGCTCTTGCGACAAATCCGCGCGAAAAGGCCGGCCGTTCAGGCACACGGTGTTGGCGTTCTTGACCCGACCTTCCCTGCGCGTGGTGCCGCCCGGCATGCCCACAGCGAGCGGTGTGTTGGCAAGGTCGAGCCCGGCGTCCTTCGCGATGCCGCGCATGAGCTCCGCCGTGGCCGAAAGGATGGCGTCGTAACCCTCGTCACGGGGCGTGGCCACGCGGCGCCTGTCGATGACATCGAGCCCGTCGGGAACGACCTGGGCCACCACCGCCTCGATCTTGGTTCCTCCCAAATCGACCCCGATACACGGCCCGTCGCGCATGGTTTGTCCTACCACGGCAAGCCCCCTCGCAAGGCAAGCGCGTCGATGCGGGGCCTGACCTCGGGGCCGAAAGGGGCTTTTTCTGGGCTATGCGAGGCGCTTCGACTAAGGGGAGACGCGAGCCATGATCGATCTCATCACGCAGTTCACCGACATCTTCATGCACCTCGACGTCCACCTGAACGAGTGGGCGACGACGTTGGGACCATGGCTCTACGTGATGCTGTTCGTGATCATCTTCTGCGAGACGGGCCTCGTCGTGACGCCCTTCTTGCCGGGGGACTCGCTGCTCTTCGCCGTCGGCGCGCTCTCCGCGAGCGACGGCTCTCCGATCAACATCGGGGTCGTGATCGTGTTGCTGTTCGTGGCCGGGGTGTTGGGAGACGCCACCAACTATTCGATTGGCAAGTGGCTGGGACCTGCCGCGTTCAAGAGTGAACGCTCGTTCCTGCTGAACAAAAAGCACTTGCAACGAACGCAGGCCTTCTACGAGAAGCACGGCGGCAAGACGATCATCATCGCGCGCTTCGTGCCCATCGTGCGCACCTTCGCGCCCTTCGTCGCGGGCATCGGCAAGATGCAATACCGACGCTTCGCGACCTACAACGTGGCGGGCGCCGCGGCGTGGGTGGTGCTGTTCTCGCTGCTCGGCTTTTGGTTTGGCAACCTGCCCCAGGTCAAAAAGAACTTTCAGTTCGTGATCCTCGGGATCATCGTGCTGAGCGTGCTGCCGGGCGTGATCGAGTTCGTGCGCGAGCGACGCCGCGCCAAGGCGGAGACCCCCGCGGCCGAATAACAAGCACGCGGGGGTCGCGGGATTCGGGGGGCGCTCTCGCGCCCAGCAAAGCTACGCGTTGAGCTTTTGATCGGCCACGCTGAGCGCGGCGTCGAGGGCGGCGATGCCTTCGTCGATCTGCTCTTCGGTGATGATGAGCGGCGGCGCGATGACGAGGTGGCTCACCCAACCGAGCACCGTGACCTTGTGCTTCATCATCTCGGCGACCACGGCGTCGATCACCAAGGGCTTGCGCGCGGCCTTCTCTTGCGGCGTGTTGAAGGGCTCCTTGGTGGTGCGGTCTTTCACCAGCTCCACGGCCCAAAACAAGCCCAAACCGCGCACGTCGCCGACCGAGGGGTGCTTGTCTTTCAGGGCGTTGAGCTTCTGTCCCATGAGCGCGCCCATCTTGTCGACGTGCTCCATGATGCCGAGCCGCTTGTACTCGTTGATGGCCGCGATGGCGGGGGCGAGCGTGAGCGGGTGCGCTTCGTAGGTGTGGCCGTGGGCGAAGAAGTTGTCCTCGAAGAAGTCGGCGATGGCGCGGCTCGTGGCCACCACACCGAGCGGCGCCATGGCGTTGGTGATGCCCTTGGCGGTGGTGAGGATGTCCGGGACAACGCCGTAGTGCTCGACGGAGAACCATTTTCAGATTACGCCTCGAACATGGCGCTGATTTCTTTATAGCTCACCGCTTCAT
>CAYLJT010000386.1:0-8128 GCA_964383995.1 uncultured Polyangiaceae bacterium | reverse complement strand
GTCGAGCTTTCCGCGCTACATCGATCGCGTCGTGCGCCTGAAAACCACGCGCTTTCGCAAAGACGGGCACGGTGAGGTGTTCGTCGGCGGCAGCCTGTTCGTGAACCTGGACGAGCCCCTCCACGACGAAGATCACAAGGGCATCGGCGCCTGGATCGCCCGGCACAACCGCTACGCCGAGCTCGAAGCCAAGCGCGATCGGACGCTGCGCGAGGGCGCGCCGGCCTGGACGAGCCCGCCGTGGATCCGCGCGATGCTGCGCGATTTGCCCGGATTTCCCGTGGCGATGGGGGCCTACTACCTGGTTGCGCGTGGGGGCCTCTGGGAGGGGCGCGAGGGGCGCACGTACGGCGTGATGAAGGCCGTTTACGAGTACTTGATCCAGCTCCACGCGCGGGACTTGGCGCGACGTGGACCCGGGTCCGCCCCCCCGACCCGGAATTCGTAGTAGTAATCGAACGCACGGACCCCGGGCCCCCGCTGAGGCGTCCGCGGCCTGGTTTCGCGGGCTTCGCGCGGGCGAAATTCGCTCCGCGAATTCCTGGCGCATCGATTCAATTGATCCAATGCACTAGGGTCTTGCGCTGAACTCCCGCCGTGGCTGACGCAACCATGGGGGAGTTGACCCGGGCGCCCGGGCGCGCCCCTCGAATGACGCCATGAAGAGCTATATCGCGGCCTTCATCATCGCCACGCTGCTGAGCGCCGCGATGATCCCGATCGTACGGCGTTTTGCCATACGGGTTCGGGCTGTGGCCCATCCGGGGGGGCGAAACGTACACCGCGCCACCGTGCCTCGCCTGGGCGGCATCCCCATCTGCCTGGCCTTCTTGGCACCCGTGGTGGGGCTGTTCTTTTTTCCGGCGTCGGGGGTCGCGCAGGCCGTCACGACCGATCCGCTGCGCGTCGCGGGGATCACCGCCGGTAGCCTGTTCATGTGCGGCGTGGGGGCCTACGACGATGCGCGGGGCATGCGCGCGCTGCACAAGCTCATCGCGCAAATCGCCGTGGGCATGCTCGCTTTCGGCTGCGGATTTCGCATCGACGGTGTGGCCCTGCCGGGTGGCATCGCCTTCGCGACCGAGGCGATGGCCCTGCCGATCACGGTCTTGTGGTTCGTGGGCGTGATCAACGCCATCAACCTGATCGACGGCTTGGATGGCCTCGCCGGAGGCGTCGTGTTCTTCGCGGGCGTCACCAACTTCACGGTCGCCGCCTTCATCATGAGCGAGCCGTTTACGGCCCTGCTCTTGGCGTCGATGCTCGGCGCGACGCTCGGATTTCTCTTCTACAACTCGAACCCGGCCCGCATCTTCATGGGCGATTCGGGCAGCTATTTCCTGGGCTTCATGCTCGCGGCCACGTCCCTCTCGGGGGGCGCGCCGAAGGTGTCGACGGCGGTCGCGCTGGCGGTCCCGGTGCTCGCGCTCGGCGTCCCCATCTTCGACACGTTGTTCGCGATGGTGCGCCGCGTGGTCGAACGAAGGCCTGTGTTTTCGCCGGATCGCGGGCACATCCACCACCGTCTGCTCGACCTCGGCGTAACGCATCAACGGGCCGTCTTGATCCTGTACGGCGTGAGCTTGGCCCTTACGGTCGCGGCCATTTCGTTCTCCCTCGGCCGCAGTTGGGACACCGGCGCAGCGATGCTGATCGGCAGCGTCGCGTCGGTGGTGCTCATCCGCGTGTTCAGCGGCATTCGTCAGCGCGAAGTTTCATGGTCCGCGCAGGCCCACCGCCTGCGCGCGGTCATTCTCGATTTGCCCGCGAGCCTGTCCACCGCGACGAGCGAGCAGGAGCTCTTCGAAAAGCTCACGGGCTTCGCCGAAAAAGCCGGTTTCAACGTGATCGAGGTGACCCCGGTAGCGACCGGCACAGAGCCCTCGGCCCCCGTGTTTCGCTGGCCGAGCGAGCCGACGCGCGGGGGCTTCCACATGACCGTGACCTACCCCATCGGCGGTGAGGCGCGGGCGCGCGCGACGGTGCGCATCGGCTGGATCACCGCGTCGGGCGACGCCGAGCGCGAGGTCGAGGTGCTGCTCGTCGTGGTCGCCGATGCCCTCGCGCGGAGCCTCACGCGCCTCGAAAGCGAGCTCGCGCCGCGCGAAGTTGCGCCCGCGAAACGGCGCAGCAACGAAGAGCCCGTGACCAGCGCGAGCGGCTCGTTCGTCGCACCTGGCAGCCACTCGTAGGCCCCGTCGACGGTGCACGTTCTCCTGCTCAACCAGGCGTTTTTCCCCGACGTCGTGGCGACCGCGCAGATCGCGAAGGACCTCGCCGATGCGCTGGTCGCGAAGGGTCACCGCGTCACCGTCATCGCCTCGCGCTCCATCTACGGTCAAGCGGGCGCGACCCTCGCGCCGCGCGAGGACGTGGACGGCATCGCTGTGATCCGCGTCGGCGAGGCTCGCTTCGGAAAGCGCCACGTGTTCGGTCGAGGCCTCGATTTCGCGGGTTTTTATGCGGAGAGCGCGCTCGCCGCGCTGCGCATCGAAAGGCCCGACGTGGTCGTCTCGCTGACGACGCCGCCCTTCTTGGGGGCGCTCGGCCTGGTGCTGCAGAAGCGCTGGGGCTGCGCCGCCGTGCAATGGGTGATGGATCTCTACCCCGACGTCGCCATCGCGAACGGAGTCTTACGCGAGGGCTCGACGGCCGCGAAGGTGTTCGAACGTCTCGGACAAGCGGTGCTCAACGGTAGCGACATGAACGTCGTCCTGGGTCGCTGCATGGCCGAGCGCGTGTTGAAAAAAGGCGTCGATCCAAGCCGTTTGCGTGTCATCCCCGTGTGGTCGCGGGACGTCGAGGACGGGCCCGTCGACCACGCCGTGAACCCCTACCGGCGCACATTCGGCGTCGAGGACAAATGCGCCGTGATTTACTCGGGCAACCTCGGTCTCGGACACGACGTCGCCACGCTGTGCGGGGCGATGGAGCGCCTCGCCACGCGCGACGATGTGCGCTTCGTGTTCGTGGGCGGGGGCAAACGGCTCCCCGAGCTGGAGGCCTTCGCGAAGCAAAAGCGCCTGCAAAACGTGGCGTTTTTTGGCTATGAGCCGCGCGCGCGCTTGGCCGAGTCGCTGAGCGCCGCCGACGTCCACCTCGTGTCCATGCGTCGCGGCTTCGCGGGGCTGATGGTCCCGTCGAAGCTGTTCGGAGCCATGGCCGCGGGGCGCCCGGTGGTGTTCGTTGGCGAGCGGTCGAGCGAGGTGGCGCGCATCCTCCTGGAGCACGACGCAGGCGTGGTGATCGACGAGGGCGATGACGACGCGCTCGCGCAGACCCTCGTGCGCTTCGCCGAGCGACCCGAGGAACGAAGGGCCATGGGCGCGCGGGCGCGCGCGGCGTTTGTGGGCCGCTACGACGCGCGGACCGCGTGCGCCACGTGGATCGCGCTGCTCGAAGCCGTCGTCAGCCGTACGTCGTGATGCGCTGGGCGTGCTCCACGCGGCTGCGAAGCAGGGCCTCGATGGCGGGGATCAGCGCGCGCGCTGCGCGTGCGCGGTGGCTCACGTGGTTCTTCTCCGCGTCGCTGAGCTCGGCCATCGTGCGGCGATCGTTTGCTAACAAAAATAATGGATCGTAGCCAAAACCCCCGGTCCCCCGGGCCTCGCGCGCGATGCGTCCTTCGCAACGACCGTCGGTGATGGTCAGCGGCTGCACCTCGTTCCACGGGTCGCACAGCACCAAAACGCTGCGAAAACGGGCGGTTCGCGCGTCGTCTTCGACATCTTGCAGGGCGCTCAACAGGGCCGCGTTGTTCTCCGCGTCCGTCGCGCCGTCCCGCGCGAAGCGCGCGGAGCGCACACCCGGCCTGCCTCCGAGGGCGTCGACCTCGAGGCCCGCGTCCTCCGCGATCGTGATCATCGTCGTGGCCGCGGCGGCGTCGCGCGCCTTCAGGATCGCGTTGTCTTCGAAGGTCGCGCCGTCCTCGATGACCTGCGCTCGGCCGGGCAGCACCGTGGAAAAGCCCATGAGCTCCACGGGCAGCCCGGCAAAAATGCCTCGAAATTCGGCCATTTTGCCGCGATTCGTGGTGGCTACCAGGATGCTCAGGTGGGCCGTCATGAAGCATTTCCCTGGCCGCGCCCGGGGAGAAACAGCGCTTCGAGCTCGACGCCCGCGGCCGTCAGCGCGCGTGTCTGCTCCGCCGCGAGGGAGGCGATGCCGGTGAGCGCGAGGTCGACCATGCGATCGATTTCGGCCCGCGGAACAGCCTCTCCTTCGGCCGTCCCTTGCACCTCGACGATGGCGCCCTTCGCCGTGGCCACCACGTTCATGTCGACCCGCGCCGCGCTGTCTTCGACGTACGCGAGATCGAGCGCGAGAGCGTCGTCCACGTGACCCACGCTGATCGCGGCGACCTGATCGCGCAGCACGGGCGCCCAGCCGTCGCGCTTTCGCATCACGTCGAGGGCCATCGCCAGGGCCACAAAGCCGCCCGTGATCGACGCGGTCCGCGTGCCGCCGTCGGCTTCGAGCACATCGCAATCGATGCTGATTTGGCGCTCGCCCAGGGCTTCGAGATCGACGGCCGCGCGCAGCGCGCGACCGACGAGGCGCTGGATTTCCTGCGTGCGCCCGCTCGGCGCCTTGCCCCGACCGTCGCGCGACTCGCGGCGCGCGGGGCTGGATCGCGGATGCATTTGATACTCCGCCGTGACCCAGCCCTTGCCCTTGCCGGCGAGCCACGGCGGGACCGTGAGATCGACGCTCGCCGTGCACAGGACGACGGTGCCCCCCGCCCGGTAGAGCACCGAGCCCTCTGCGTTGCGATGAAAGCCGAGCATCAGCTCGACGGGGCGGTGTGCGTTGCCGGTCCGGCCATCTGCGCGTGTCACGCGCGGCTGCTTATCACGACGGGCGGTCGGGCGCTGGTGACGGCGGATTCACCACGACGAGCGGTTTGAGCCGCGCCAGCGCCTTGCGCCCGATGCCCTTCACACGCAGCAGATCCTCCACGCGCTTGAACTCACCGAGCCGCTTGCGCAAAGCCAAGATGTTTTCCGCGCGCTTCGGCCCGATCCCCGGCAATTTCGTGAGATCGTCGGCTCCCGCGAGGTTCAAGATCAGCTTGCCATCCGCGGTCAGCGCGCTGATGGGCGCGGGCTCGGCCGCGTTCTTGGCGTCCTCCGCGATCGCGGTCGGCGGCGCTACGACGGCTGCGGCCGCGAGGGGCTCGTGCGTCGTCGCCCGCGCTTCGAGCGGTTCCGATGGAGCCACGATCTTCGGTGACGCGGCCGCCGAGAGCAGCTCGGTCGCCCCCGAGGTGCCGACGACCCAGGGCACCGACACCCCCGCGCCGATCGCCGTGAGCAGCGCAAAACCCCCGACGAAACCAAGTATTTTTGGCAAGACGGCGGCCCAACGCGAGGCTCGCGCGCGCTTCAAGGCGGCGAGCGCGCTCACGACGTCACCTCCAGCCGATCCGTGTGTCGGGCGCTCCAGGGTGTGGGCTCGAGCGCGCGCCGCGCTCCGTCGGCCTCGCCGATCGGCAGGGCTAGCGTCCCCTGAGTGACCCAGGTGATGGGCAGTCGCACGCGACGCTCGCCCATCGAAATCGTGCTCCAAACGTTCCGTATGCTCTTCGATCGTTGCTTCATGACAGACCTCCGCTCGCCCCCTCAGCGAGGTCCGTGCCGAGGAATTTTTCGCGAAGTACCCCGGAATTTCCCCTGTTTTCGTGTCAAAGACCCCTGTCCATTTTTTTCTGGCCAAATCATGGACACCCCTTTTGGACACCCCCGCGCCCCAGGGCTCGCGGCGTCGGCTACGATGCAACCCTTGAGGATGTCATGACCCAACCTTCGTCGACCGTTTCTCGCCGCACGTTCTTGGGAGCAACCGCCGCCGCCACCGCGGCTGCCACGTGGCTCGGGGCGCCCGACGAAGCGCTCGCCGACAGGGGCACCTTCTCTGCCAAAGCGCCCGCCGGTTTTGCTCCGCTCTCGATCCCCGGTCGCGTGGTGAAGGTCGAGAAGACGGGGAGCCTGCAGGACAACGGCCTCTATCCGAAGCTCGATGCGGCTCGCTCGATGTTGGAGCGCGCGATGACCGAGCTGACCGGTACCGCCAACCTCGCCGCCGCCTTCGCCAAGGTGCTGCACAAAGACGACAAGGTCGCGATCAAGCCCAACGGCATCGCGCGCTCGACCATGTCATCGAACAAAGAGCTCATCCTCGCCATCGTCGAGGGTGTGTTGGCCGCGGGCGTGCCCGCATCGAACATCACGATCTTCGAGCAATACCCGAAGTTTTTGGCGGGAACGCGCGTCGCCGACGTCAACGGCGGCCTCGATTCGGCGTTCGCCAGCGGCATCGTGACCACCGTTCACGAGAACGAGGACGCGACGATGCCCGAGATCCAGGTCGGCGGGATCCCCACCAAGTTCGTGCGCGCATTGACCGACGCCACCGCCGTCATCAACGTCGCCCTCATCAAAGACCACTCGATCTGCGGCTTCACGGGCTGCCTGAAGAACATCACGCACGGCGCCACGATCAACCCGCACGCCTTTCACGAGCACAACGCGAGCCCGCAAATCGCCCACCTCTACGCGCAAGACGTCGTGAAGAGCCGACTCCGGTTGCACATCGTGGACGGCTACAAGGTCATCTACGACGGCGGCCCTATGGACAAGAAGCCCGAGCGCCGCGTGCTCCACGAGGCGGTCTACGCGACGACCGATCCCGTCGCGATGGACGTCATCGGCTGGAACCTGGTCGAGAAGCTCCGCAAAGAGGCGGGCCTCGCGTCGCTCACGGCGGCGGGGCGCGAGCCGTCGTACTTGCGTGTCGCGGGCGAGCTAGGCCTCGGCGTATTCGACGTAAACCGCATCAATTTGCGGAGCTTTGCGCTCTAGCGAGGGGCCCGGGACCGTGCGACCTCGATCCCACGCAGCACCGCTTCTCGGCCTCGCAGCGTGCCTCTCGCTCGGTTGTGCGAACAACGCTCCGCCCAAACAACCCGAAGGCACGCCCCCCACGCCGGCCACGGTGACGCGCGAAAATCCCGGCGGAGACGCGGCCGATCCGATCTGGGCGGCCCTCGATCGACTGGCGACCGAGCCCCTCGGCTCGCGTACCGACAAATGGCAGAGCCTCGCCGTGCCGCTCATGGATGCGCCCAAATGGCGTCGCGTACGCATCTTCGGGTACCCCACCCGCGCGAGCTATCGCTACGGCGATGAGCACTACGCGGTGGCGACCGTCTGGTACACGAAGACCGACGGGCCCAACGATCCGGCCTCGTGCCTCGCGCGTTTCAACGGCGAGGCGATGGCGGCGGCGACACGCTTCGGTGTTGTCGTGAGCGAGCCGCGCATGCAGCGCACCACGCAAGATCTGGGGGATCGGCGCCTGCCCGTCGTGATCGCCGTGCTCGACGGCAGCGTCGATTCGATGCTCGCGAACGACGAGTATGTGGGCGCGGTGGCCGCGTACCAATCGTGGCCCGGCACGTGTCTCGTGCAGGGCTTCGCGGTGGTTGCGACGACGCACCGCGAGCTCGCCGAAGCGGTCCGCGATCGCTGGGTGGAGGAGGCCGCGTCGGCGCTCTTCTGGAAGGTCGATGCGCCTCCCGAAACCCTGACGCGCTAACGTACGCGCGGAATTCGCCGCGACCAGCGATGCGTTACGGCAAAAGCTCGCGATGTCCACCGAGGCCGATACGCCCCCACGCTCGCCCCCTACGCCCCGAAAGAGGCTGCTTCTCTGGCTGCGGCGCGTCGCGATCCTGGTCGTGGTTCTGGCCCTCACAGGCACCCTCGCGTTGGTCCTGGCCCTGCGCCACTACGAAGCCGACCTGCCTCCGATCGACGAGGTCGAGCGCTATCACCCGCCCCAAGTCACGCGCGTGCTCGCGCGCGACGGGACCGTCCTCGGGGAGCTGTTCGTGGAGCGGCGCACGGTGGTCGGTTTTGCCGACATCCCGAATCACGTAAAGCTCGCGATTTTGGCCGCGGAAGACGCCTCTTTCTACGAGCACGCGGGGCTCAACTACTTGGGCATGTTGCGCGCGCTCTACGTCAACCTGCGCTCCACCGAGTCGCGCCAAGGAGGCAGCACCATCACCCAGCAGGTGGTGAAGAGCCTGCTGCTCACCCCCGAGAAGACATACGAGCGAAAAATC
>CAYLJT010000385.1:4680-8132 GCA_964383995.1 uncultured Polyangiaceae bacterium | reverse complement strand
CCGCGCGCCTACCATCCTCCGCGATCAGGCGATGAATCGCGCGCTTCAACAGCGCCGCCCGACCCTTGGGTAGACGCACGGCCTTGTGCTCTCGCAAGTCGTCGAGCGCAAGCAGCGCCATCAAGGTGAGCATCAGCGGATTGCCCGCCAGCTCGCGCAAGCTCCTTTCCTTGGCGATCGCCGTCAGAATCGCCTCTACATGCGCAACACCACCGTCCCTCCCGCTGAGCCAGGCCGTCAATAAGGCACGCTGCTTGTCCAGATCCAAGGGCACCAGCGCCAGCAGCATGAACACGTTGGCAGGCGGTTTGTATCCAAAGGGCCTGGAGGTGACAATCAGCCTGCAACCCGCATCGAGCCATGCCCTTTGCGCAGCAAGGGCCTTGATGGCGCTCATCACCCGCTCGCGCTCGTCAGGTTTGACCTCGTCCAGGCCGTCCAGCAAAAACAGCAGCTCTCCCCGCCCCGCGGCGTCCCGCAGCGCCTTGTCGAGCCCCACTTCGCTGCCCGCTGCCGCGAAGGCGATGACATCCACCGCACCCGCCGAGCCCAGCTCCGACAGCCGCACCCGCACGGGAATGCCCGCCTTATCAAGCTCTTCTTTCTTTTTGAGCTTGTCCAACGCTACCCGGCCACGGTCAGCAGCTACTTTGGCCACCAGCGTGGACTTCCCGCTGCCAGGCTCGCCCAGCAGGGCAAAACAGTGCTTTTCTTCCAGGCTCAAGAAGCGGTCGATGGGTTGACCACACTTCCAGTCACCGCGCTCATCCCCCCGCAACATCAATGCAGCGTCCTCGCTGTCGGCGTGGACCTCGACGTACACGGCGTCGAGCGTGCGCGTGTCGAAGTACAGATCGTCGAGCGCGAGCGGCTCTTGCTCGATGGTGTTGACGAGCTGCGCAAGGTAGCCGGGTAGGGGGTCGGAGGGAGGCGGCGGAGGCGGAGGGATCGAGCGCGGCTTTCTCAAGTCCCTCAGCTTGCTGGCCAGAATGGCGCTCCGTAGCGATTCCGCGGTTGTGAAGAAGCCGCAGGGCTGGTCCCCCAGGCTCCTGCGAAAGGCCTGGAGCGCTTTCACCTTTCGAGCGACCTCGGAGACTTCCGCGTCCCCCTCCGCCGTGAGCAGGCCGTCTTGCTCGCGTAGCCCCGCCCACGCAAAATCGTCTCGGACAAAGAACGGAAACACCGGCTTGCCCAGCTCCCGGGCTTTCTTGACCTCCAGCTCGGTCATCGACGTCTGTCCGTCGCCGCCCTCCGCCCGCGATGGCACCCAGCCGTAGCGGTGGGCCACGATCACCAGCACGGCGTCCGCTTTGGCGATGTCCTCGAAGCACGCGGCGGGCGTTTTCCCGCTGCGCGAACCGAAGTTTTCCATGCCCCAAGGCATGTGCTCCAGGTCGTTGATGGCATCGCGCGCCGCGGGGCGGTGGTCCAACAGGTCCTTCTCGGTGGAGGACACGAACACGCGGCAGATGGGCTTGTCAGCCATGGGCGGGATGTTCGCGGAAAGCTGTTCGACCTGCAAGAACTCTCGCGCCAACCTTGGCGGCTGCGGCTACTGACGGTATCCGCCCCTGGCTCGGTGTGGCAAGGGGCGAAAAAGGTCGCTTGCGGCGCTCCGCGCTTTTCCGTAGAACCCTACCGCGATGGCCAGCCAGCACGAGCCGCGGGCACGACCACCACTCGCGCGGCGGGCGCAAAATGCAGGATGCCAGGGGAGCGGTAGATGAATCGATACAGCGTATTCTGGGCGGTCACCGTGCTCTCGCTCGGTTGTGGGGCGGACGCGGACGAGACGTCGTTGCAGGCTAGCGCTTCGGGTGGGGGTGGCTCAGCGGTTGGCACAGCCACGCAGGCCAGCTCGTCGTCCGCTGGCGGTCAAGGGGGAGGCGCAAGCGCCGTGCAGGCAAGCTCGGGAGCCAGCACGGGCACGGGTGGCGAAGTTGGCTGCGCCTTGGAGCGAGAGCCGTTTCGCGTTACCCTGAGGATCGACAAGGGGCCCCCGGTCCGTTTGTCCTCGTGCGATCCGAGCTACCCCTACGGACCACGCGCGTATTACTTCCACAACGACAAGGGCCCAACGGAGGGTTTCGAAATCCTGGCTTGCGCGGAGCCCATCGGTCTGACCTCACTCCGTGTCTTCTCCAACCTGACCAACGTAGGCACAAGCAACCAGTTTCACGCGTTCTACTTCGTCGACAGCCAGGGGGCCTACTTCAGCGACGGCTCTTCGATAAGCTTCACCATCTCCGACTTCGGCGACGAGCACGAGCCGGTCTCGGGGCACTTCGAAGGGCAGCTGACGGCGCCGAATATGCCCAACAGCAAGATCTCGATCGAGGGCAAGTTCTTCCTCTGCCGCGCACCGAACGAGTACGCCCTTTGACAAGAATCAAGTGGCGAATGGGTGCGCGGTGGAGCTCCAAGGAACGCCGCCCAGGATAGAAATTTCGGGCCACCGTCACAGGTCCGCTTCGCGGACTCGATACGTTCAAGGTCAAAGGTTGCCCCCAAGCCCCCGTCATGCCATGGGGAGGGCGTGAGCCGGTCCCCCCACGATGCGCTGTTTCGCGACGCGTTTACCAAGCCAGAAACGGCCGCAGCAGAGCTTCGTTCAGTCTTGCCCGCGTCGCTTGTCGAGCACATCGACCTTGCTACGCTAGAGCTTCGCTCGGGCACCTTTATTGAGGAAGGGTTGGATGAGCAGCGCACCGACGTCTTGTACAGCGCGCTTGTCGCGGACCGCGAGGTCTTCCTGTACATCCTGTTTGAGCACCAAAGCACGGTCGACGGCTGGATGCCTCTCAGGTTGCTCCGGTACATGGTCAACATCTGGAATCAGGTGCGTGACGAGACGCCCGGACTGAAAAGGCTGCCACCCATTCTGCCCATTGTCGTTCACCACAGCGACACCGGCTGGACAGCGTCGCAAACCTTCGGCGATTTGCTCGATGTTCCCGAGCCCGTGGCGGCCGCGCTGCGGCCATTCATTCCCGACTTTCGCTTCGTGCTCGACGACCTGAGCCACCTTTCGGACGAGGCTATTCAGGTCCGCCCGATGGATCCCATGGGGCACCTCGTCCTGCTGTTTTTGCGCAGCTCTCGCTGGCCCGACTTCATCACCCGCCTGGCTGAGTGGGCCGAGCTCTTGGCGGCCGTGCGGAGGGGTCCCGAAGGTTCGGATGCAATGGTCAGCTTGTTGGTGTATATTCACGAGGTAACGGAGAAATCGCCCGAAGAAGTGACGCAAGCCATGGCGGCGGCGGTTAGCAAAGCGGAGAGTGCAATCGTGACAAGCGCACAGATTTTGGAGCAACGCGGTTGGCAAAAGGGGCGCACCGAAGGGCGCGTGGAGGGGCTAGCAGAAGGGTTGACCCAAGGTCGTGGAGAGTCGCTCCTTGCGGTTCTTTCGGCCCGAGGCTTCAAGGTTTCGGCGGAGGTGCGCGAGCGTGTTC
>CAYLJT010000385.1:0-4580 GCA_964383995.1 uncultured Polyangiaceae bacterium | reverse complement strand
CGCCCGGGATTGAAATCCCGGGCTACTATTACAAAGTCCGCTTCGCGGACTCGGCAGATGGTGGTCAGAAGGTTTTGCTCTCGCCATAGGCAGTCCCCGGAGGGGACTTCGTAGGAATAGCCCGGGGTTTCAACCCCGGGCGTGGTTCATCGGAGGATGCGCACCGTGGCAGCCGCCGGGAGGCCCTCCCGAAAACGCCACCGCCCCGGGAGTTGATCTTTGCAATTCGCTCCCGCTCGGTTAACGTCGCGCCCCTCGCTCGGCGCACCCCGCGAGACAGCCCGGCCTTCGATGAGCGCTTCCCCCTCGTTCAACAGCACCGTCGCACTTGGCTCCGATCACGGCGGCTTCGCGCTCAAAGAGGCCATCAAACGGCACCTCGCTGCCCGCTCGATCCCCGTCCTCGACGTCGGCACGCACTCCACGGAGGCCGTCGATTACCCGGTGTTTGCTCGCGCTGCGGCCGAGGCGGTGGCTCGCGGGGAGGCTTTTCGCGGCATCATCGTCGATGGCGCTGGCATTGGCTCGGGTATGGTCGCCAACAAAGTGCCGGGCGTTCGCTCGGGCATGGTGTTCGACTTGGCTACCGCCAAAAATGCCCGCGAGCACAACGACGCCAACGTCATCACGCTCGGCGCGGGCTACCTCAGCGAAGAGACGGCGCTGAAGATTGTTGACGTTTTCCTCGGCACCGACTGTACTCTCGACCGCCACAAACGACGCGTCGCGATGATCGATGCGCTCGATTCTGGGCGCCCCCTTCCGCCCCCAACCTCTTCGGCAAGCCCAAGGAACAGCTCTCCCATGGCAGTGGCCCCCAGCGACTACGAGGCCCTCGTTCAGGCCATCACGCAAGTCCTCTCGGCGAACCCGGCCCTGTTTAGCTCGCTGTATGGCGCTCCTGGTGGCGGCCCCGTGCATTGCGTCGGCGGCCAATGCATCGGCTGCGGGCACTGCGTCTCCAAGCGCGCCGACACCGTGCGCGGCTTCCTTGGCGGCGCTCGCGATGTGCGGCTGATGGGCATGCCCGGCATCGACGCCGTCCCCGAAGACCTCGCCAAGCTCATCGACCACACCTTGCTCAAGCCCGAAGCGACCTACGCCGACATCGACAAGTTGTGCGACGAAGCCCTGAAATATGGCTTCGCTTCGGTGTGCGTGAACCCCATGCACGTCAAGCGCTGCGCCTCGCGTTTGCGCGGTGGAAGCTCGGCCGTGTGCACCGTCGTGGGCTTCCCCTTGGGCTCTACGCCCTCGGAAATCAAGGCCCTCGAAGCACGCCGCGCGATCCGCGATGGCGCCAAAGAAATCGACATGGTGCTCGCCATCGGCGCGCTCAAATCGGGCGACACCAAATACGTCTACGAAGACATTCGCTTGGTCGCCGAATCGGTCCACGACGGCCGCGCCATCCTCAAGGTCATCCTCGAAACCGCGCTGCTCACCGACGAAGAGAAGGTCGCCGCCTGCGTCGCCGCCAAGCGCGCGCGGGCCGATTTTGTCAAGACCTCAACGGGGTTTTCCAAGGGTGGCGCCACCGCCCACGACGTGTCGTTGATGGCCAAAGCGGTCGATCACCAGCTCGGTGTCAAGGCCTCCGGTGGCGTGGGATCGGCCGCCGATTTGCGAAAGATGGTCGAGGCCGGCGCGACGCGCATCGGCGCCTCGGTCGGCGTAAAAATCGTTCAGGAGTCCAAAGGGCAGGCTCCCGACAAGTCCTCCTCCAAGGCTTCCGCCTACTAGCGCACGAAAGGCAAGATGGCCGACCTCAGAAGCTTCGTATTCCTCGACTCGCTCCAGCCCCAACTGGCAGCGTACCTCGGCACCACCGCCAAGGGCTTTCTCCCCGTTGCGGGCGAGGCCTCGCTGATCGTCGAGATCTCCCCTGGCATCGAGATCAACCGCGTGACCGACATCGCCGTCAAGGCGACGGACGTGCGGCCCGGCATGCAGGTGGTCGAGCGCCTCTATGGCATGCTCGAGATCCACAGCACGTCGCAGGCCGATGTGCGCGCCGCGGGCGAGGCCATCCTCGACGCGCTCGGCCTGAAAGAGACCGACCGCATCAAGCCGCGTGTGCTGTCCTCGCAGGTCATTCGCAACGTCGACGACTTGCAGGTGCAGCTCGTCAACCGAAACCGCCAAGGCATGATGCTCATCGCCCACGAGTCGCTGTTCATCATGGAGGTCGAGCCCGCCGGCTACGCGGCATTTGCCGCGAACGAGGCCGAAAAGGCCGCCGAAATCAACGTCGTCGATGTGCGCATGACGGGCGCCTTCGGACGCGTCTATCTCGGCGGCGAACAGCGGGACATCGACGTGGCTTCGGTCGCCGCCAGCAAGGCGATCGAGGGACTGAAGGGGCGCGAGGTCAAATCCTCGCGAAAGGACTGAGCCGTGGCGGACATCGATCTTCGCAGCTACGTGTACCTCGACTCGCTGCAACCGCAGCACGCGGCCTTCCTCGGCACCGTGGCCAAGGGCTTCCTCCCGGTGGGCGGTCAGGCCTCGCTGTTCATCGAAATCGCGCCGGGCATCGCCATCAACCACCTGACCGACATCGCGGTCAAGGCGACGAGCGTCACCCCCGGCATGCAAATCGTGGAGCGCTTGTACGGCTTGCTCGAAATTCACCACAACGATCAGGCCGAGGTCAGGCGGGCAGGGGAGGCCATCCTGAAAGAAATTGGCAAGACGGAAGACCAGCGCATCAAGCCGGAAATCCTGTCTTCCCAGGTGATTCGCCACCTGGACGATCGCCAAACCCAGCTCATCAACCGCGTGCGCCACGGACACATGATCGTGGCCGGGCAGTCGCTCTATACGCTCGAGGTCCAGCCCGCCGCCAACGCGGCGTTGGCCGCCAACGAGGCCGAAAAGGCCGCGCGCATCAATGTGCTGGAGATTGTGAGCTTCGGCTCCCTCGGCCGTGTCTACCTTGCCGGCAAAGACCGAGACATCGATGTGGCCTGGCCGGCCGCCGAGAACGCGATCAAAAACCTTGGGGGTCGGACAGGGAAGTAATTTTCAACCCACGGGGACCCGTGGGTAGGTCAGTGTGGCGTACACGCCGGAGCATGGAGAATTGTGATGGCTGATGCATTGGGAATGATTGAAACGCGCTCGTTTGCGGCAATGGTCGAGGCGTCCGACGCCATGGTCAAGGCTGCCAAGGTCGAGCTTGTGGGCTACGAAAAAACGGGTGGCGGTTACGTGACGGCCATCATCCGCGGCGACGTCGCGGCCGTGAAAGCGGCTGTCGACGCAGGTCAGGCGGGAGCGGCGCGCATTGGGGAGATCGTCTCCACGCACATCATCGCTCGCCCGCACCTCAACGTGGATCTCGTGCTTCCGCTCGGCCGCAAAGCCGATGTGGAGGCCGAGCTCAAGTCCCGCGGCGGTAAGTAGTCGGGAGTGGTAGGAGACCCGCCGATCGTCCCCGAGCTGGGGTCGATCTGCGGTGCTTCCGTCTCCACGAGAGGTGGTGCGAAATGCTCCTGGCGAAGGTGGTTGGGACCCTGGTTGCGACGCGCAAAGATCCCAAGGTCGACGGGCTCAAATTCCTGGTGTTGCGCCAGGTGAACCCTGAAACGCTGCAAGAAGGTGCTTACGTGGTGGCCAACGACGCCGTCGGTTGCGGCGTGGGCGAATACGTCTTGTACGCTTCGGGATCCAGCGCTCGCCAGACCGAGGTGACCAAGGATCGGCCGTGTGATGCGGTGATCATGGCCATCGTCGACACCTGGGAGGTAGGCGGCGAGCAGCGCTACGAGAAGCACGGCCAGATGCACGGCTTCGGCGACGGATGATCCATGAGCATGAACCCTGACGACATTCGACGTCTCGCCGAAGCCATCGCCTCGCAGCTCGTGGGCGGCGGTGGCGGTGGCGGCGGATCTTCCCATGCGCACGGGCATAGTCATGTCCCGGCGTCGGCCGCGCCGCCCTCCGCTGCGTCGGCACCGTCGGTCGCGCAAGGCGATGGCATCTTCGGTACCATCGACGAGGCCGCGCGCGCGTCGCGAACCGCCTTCGCCGCGCTTTCCGCGGTGGGGCTCGAACGCCGCTTTGCCATCATCGAGTCGATGCGAAAGGCCATGCGTCGCGAGGCCGAAAACCTGGCCCGCATGGCGGTCGAAGAGAGCGGCTTGGGGCGCTACGAAGACAAGATCCAGAAGAACCTGTTGGTCACCAACAAGACCCCTGGACCGGAAGAGCTGACGCCCAACGCGGTCAGCGGCGATCATGGGTTGATGTTGGTGGAGCCCGCGCCGTTCGGCGTGATCGGTGCCATCACGCCGGTCACCAACCCGCCGTCGACCATCATCTGCAATGCGATTGGCATGGTGTCGGCGGGCAACACGGTGGTGTTCAACGCCCATCCGTCGGCCAAGCGTGTCTCGGCCCAAACCATCCGCCTCCTGAATCAGGCCATCATGGCCGCGGGCGGTCCGCCCAACGTGCTGTCGTGCATCGCCGAGCCGACCATCGCTTCGGCGGGTGAGCTGATGAAGCATCCGATGATACGCCTGCTCGTGGTCACCGGCGGACCCGCCGTGGTGAAGGCGGCCATGAACTCC
>CAYLJT010000384.1:0-8135 GCA_964383995.1 uncultured Polyangiaceae bacterium | reverse complement strand
TTGGGGGCGGTGGGCGCGGGGCACTTAGTGATATTGCGCGGGGGGGGGGGGGGGCCAGGTTCGGACGGGGGGGTGGGGGGGGAGCGAGCGCGTCGTCCCCGCTCCGGGCGGGAGCTCGGGCTCGTCCGCCGTCAATATCGGCCCTTTTTGCATGCTCTTTCTTAGTCGCAGGCCCGTCCTCGTCGCAAGCCGGGGCACAAACAAAAATGTGACGGACGACACATGAACGCGCCAACCAACGCCTACGGATAGACACCATCCGTCCGCCCGCAGGCAAGGTTCAGCTCGCGGCATCTCCGTCGTCCATCTTCCCAGCTCAGCTCCGCCAAACTTCCACCCGAGAGGTGATATGCGCCCATTTGCGTCTGAAGCCGTGGCTCTGGCAGCGGCTGCCCTTTCCATTCAGGTTTTTGGTTGCTCCTCCGCCGAGGTCGGACATCCGCCCGAGGGCATCGACGATACGACAGAGCCGATCCAGATCAGTGGGGGCGCGCGCCTCGTCGTGTTGCCCGATCGCGGCATGGTAGGAGCCGTCGCCGAGACCGCCGAAGGCCGCCGCGCGGCGGTGCTGTTCGAACAGGGAAGCCAGCGCATCCTGGCTACCATCGAAGAGGTGAACGCCATCGAGGTTCGCTTCGCCGTGGCCCGTGGGGAGGGCGAGGCGCCCGAGCTAGGCACCGTCAACAGCAGCGCCCACGGCAGCGACGACGAGGCGTTCGTGGGGCTGCTACACGGCATTTGGGTGAGCCACGGCGGTCCCGCGCTGGGTGTCGATCCGACCCTGTTCGACGGCCTCGCGGTGTTCGACTTTCCGTTCGATGGCCTGGCGGGCGAAGACGGCGATCTATTGTCCATCGATCAGCCGAAGACGAAGTATCTCCAACAAAACGCCTACGGTGGGGGCTTTACGGGATACGGCTTCTGCAGCGACGGCCTTTGTACGGCGGAGCTCGGCGAGTCGTGCAGCACCTGCCCCGTCGATTGCGGCTCGTGCTTCTCGTGCGACCCGCCCACCTGCGCGGGAACCGTGGATCTCGAGCGTCGCTCGCTGCTCATTTCGGCCGCCACCGACAACGAGGTGTCCGGGGTCTACGCCGAGACGATGAGCCGTTTTCCGCTGCGCGCCGTGCTCGAGCAAATCATCGCCATCGAGGGCAGCAACACCAGCGCCGACGAGCTCTTCCAGCGCCTCTTCCAGACCATGAGTGTCTCGGACGGCGACCCGCGCGTCACGCACTGTACGAGCCCCATCAACGGCTTCTCCGTGGAATGCCCGCGCAACGAAGCGGCCTTCTCCAGCGCTGCGGCCCCCGAAGATTTCGTCCCCGTGGGCCTCTTCAACCGCTTCGACCTCGCCCGTCTCGACGGCACGAGCTGCGGCGAGCACCGCATCGTCTACGCCAACGTGGGGATGCTCGATCCGCAACAGCGCACCTTCTTGATCTTCGAAGGCATGTTGCCGCCGCCCGACGCCGCGCCCCCCGACTGCTTCGAGGCGTGCAGGCCGGTGGCCGACTTCTGGGCCAGCCTGTCCGACGTCGACGCCCCGGTCGCCATCGCCGACATGCTGGAAGACTTCTACTTCAACGGCCTGACCGGCTTCCGCCCCGTCATCCATCCGCGCAACTACGGCCTCGATGGGCCCATCGTATCCACGGGCTACAACGGAGCGCCGGTCAACCTGCCGGGCGGGCCGAGCGGTGGTCAGATCCGCACCAACTCCATCGTTCCTCCGCAGCTCTGGCAGCTCCGCGAATTCCACATCGCCCACGACTGTACGAACCTACCCTGCGACCTCTTCATGGAGCCCGTCACCGTGAAGTCGAACCCCGCGGGTGAATTCTTCAACGGCGCCTCCACGCACCCCGACGCCGCGGCTTTCCGGGCCGATTTCATCGCCAACATCGCGTCGCTCACCACGCCGACGGACGTCAACAAGATCGCGCTCAACACCCCCGGCAGCTACGACCATGGGCAGAGCACCTCCCAAGCGACGCTGGCCCAACCGTCCGAGTCGAACTACCTTCCCTTCTTCGGCATCAGCCCGTCGTGGCTGCCCAACCAAGGCTCGTTGAACCGGGGCGATGTGGTCCGACGCGCGCAGACGCAGGCGTGCGCCGGTTGTCACCACTTTAGCGCGGGCGCCCAGCTCGGCGGCGGCCTCGTATGGCCCAACCCGAACATTCGCAATAGCCAGGCCGACTTCACCCACATCGACGAAGCAGGCCTCATTTCTCCTGCCCTCGACACCGCCTTCCTACCCCATCGCGAGGTGGTGATGGAAGCCTTCCTTGCCAATTGCATCGCCCCCGGCGCGGTCGGCGCCTTCGGGCTGAACCCCGCGGGCGAGACCATCGGTTCCATGGAAGGCAGCGTGATGATCGGTGAGGGCAGCACCCTGTCCCACGTCGCCGTGTACAAGGTCCCGGGTCAGACCACCTTGGGCGGCGGCAGCACGACGCACTGAACGACGACCGGCGCGGGTGGCTCGTCATCCGCCCGCGCCCGGGGGCCACGCTTGGCGGAGGTCGGAGGCTCTAGCCCCCAGCCTGGAGGCTGGAGCCTCCATCCGCGAGCCCCGACGGACCCTCGCATCTTCGCAATCCTCGGTAAATACCGCATATTTGTGCATTGGCAGAGGTCGGCACGCCGCCTGCTTTAGCGCTCGTCGTCCACGCGGCGTCGCCGCAACCTCAACCCCTTGCCTCAGGTGAAGCTCCCCATGTTGACCTCCCTCTCCGCTTCCTCCGCCGCTCGCTACGTCGTCTCTGGCCTCCTCACCCTCGGCGCCCTTGCCCTCGGTACCGGCTGCGTCGTCGACAGCGCCGAGAGCGCGGGCGACCTGGAAGGCTTCGAGCTCGACGCCCCCGCCACCGAGGCCCAAGACATGGGCGTTCGCTCCGACCCCGAAGAGCTGTGCGTCGTGACCGGCAGCCACTCCGAGGCGGGCACGTCGGCCACCGTGACCTTGACCTGGATTGACGACTTCGAGACCTGGCGCTGCAGCATCACGCCCACCACGAAGAGCAAGACCTACTGCTGCAACCCGACCTACCAAGGGTACTCCGGCGCGACGGGCTACTTCGGCATCAACAACCCCTCGGAGGACGGGCTCCAGATCGACGAAGCCTACTCCATCCGCAACGATGGCTCCCTCGGCTTCGAAGCGGACTTGTTCACCGACGTCGGCGGCACCTATTGCACCGGCTACGACTGGAGCAACCTTGCCTACAAGCGCTGCTGGGTCGACGACGACGGTCATGGCAACTGCGGTCACATGAAGATTGGCTCGAACGACTCGACGCTCAACATGTACTCGGCGCACAGCTTTAGCTGCCAATAGGCGCGCGCCACGCTGGGGGTGGAGGGGCCCCCCTCAGCCGCTCAGCTTGCCGATCTCTTCCTCCAAACGCTCCCACTCGGCCAGCAGTGCGTCGATCTTCGGACCGAGCGCCTCTTGCTCTTTCGTCAAGGCCAGTTGCTCCTCGCGGCTGGTGCGCTCGAAGAACCCTTCGGAGCAGAACATCGCCACGATATCGGCCTTGCGCGCCTCCGCCGCTTCGATCGCCTGGAGCGCCGCGTCCCTGCGCGCGGGTAGGTCTTTCAGGGCATTTCGTTTGCGCTTTTGCTCTTCCCAGCTCGCCGTCGATTTGTCCGCCTGGGCCTTCGCCTCTTTTTTGGCGACCTTGTTTTTCAAGACCACTTTGTCGCCGTCGAGGTGGTCGTCTCCGAGGTGCGCCAGGTACTCGTCGTAGGTGCCCGGAAAGTCGTTCATGCCGCCCGGCAGAAGCTCCACCACGCGCGTGGCGAGGGAAGACACGAACGCGCGATCGTGCGACACAAAGAGCACCGTCCCCTCAAAGGCTTTCAGCCCTTCCACCAGTGCGTCGATGGCCTCCATGTCGAGGTGGTTGGTCGGCTCGTCGAGCACCAGAACATTGGGCTTTTCGGCGATGATCATCGCGAACACCAGGCGCGCGGCCTCGCCGCCAGAGAGGGAACCTACCCTTTTTTCGACGTCGCCCCCCGAGAACAACATGCGCCCCAGCTCGCCGCGCACCAACGTCGGGCTCTCGTCGGGCAGCAGGGTCGACATCAGGCGCAAGGGAGTCGCCTCTTCGTCGGTCAAGAGCTCCCGGTGGTCCTGCGGAAAATAACCTACCCGTGCCTCGTGCCCCCAAGCCGCCGAGCCCGCATCTTCGTCGAGCCGACCGACCAGAATGCGCAGCAAGGTCGACTTGCCCAGGCCGTTCGGGCCAATGACAGCGACGCGCTCGCCGCGCCGGACCACCAGGGACAGGCCGGTCAGCACCTTCTTTTCGCCGTACGCTTTTTCGAGCCCTTCGGCCACCAACACGTCTTTCCCGCTCTGGCGCGCGGGGACGAAGCGAAAGTACGGCGAGCGCCGGGAGGAGGCTTTGAGCTCTTCGACCTCGATGCGCTCGATCATCTTCAGGCGGCTTTGGGCCTGGGTGGCCTTGGTGTTCTTGGCCCCGAAGCGCTCTACCCAGGCCTTCTTCTTGGCGATGTCGGCCAGCGCCCGCTCGTTGACGATCTCTTTCTGTTCGCGAATCGCCTTCTTTTCGGCCTCGAACGCGCTGTACGCGCCGACGTAGGCGGTGATGGTCTGGTAGTCGACGTCGAGCGTGTGGGTGGTCGTGTTGTCGAGGAAACGTCGGTCATGGGAGATGACCAGAAGGCAGCCTTCGTAGTCTGCCAAAAAGCGCTCGAGCCAGCGAATCGACAGGATGTCCAGGTGGTTCGTGGGCTCGTCGAGGAGCAGCGCGTCGACGCCGCTCATCAACACCTCGGCCAGGAGCACGCGGAGCTTGAAGCCACCGGACAGGGTAGACAACGGCGAACGTTGCTGGGCCTTCGGAATCCCCAGGCCTTCCAGCACCTCGGCCGCGCGCGCCTCCAGGGTGTGACCGTCGTGCGCGAGCAGCACATCTTGCAGGTCGGCCGCGCGCACCGGATCCGGGTGATCCCCCGCCTGAATCGCCTTCAGCTCTTCGAGCGCCTCCCACACCAGCTTGTCCCCGCGCATGGCAAGGTCCAAAATGATGGCGTCGTCGTCCTGGAAGCGATCCTGACGCAAGACACCGATGCGCGCCCCCTTGCCAAACGAAAACGTGCCCTCCGAGGGCGCCTCGTCCCCGGCCAAAACCCGCAGAAACGTGCTCTTCCCCGAACCGTTCGCGCCCACCAGGCCATAGCGGGCTCCTGGACGGAGGTCGAGGGTGACGTCCTCGAAGAGCACGCGAGCGCCGTAGGATTTGCCGAGCTTGGAGGTGATAATCATCGGTACGTCGGAAAATGCCGCGAGAAGCTGGGGCGGCGACGGGACTTTTAGGCGAGATGCCCCCCGGGTTCAACAAAGGTTCGCGTGGGAGAGGCGTTCCCGGGAGGCGCCCCCTGGCGAAGTAGGCGGCGTAGCCCTAGAAGACCTTGCCATGACCAACACCGAGACCAAGAACGCGAGCCACGTCCGCGCCTACCTCTCCGCCCTGGAGTCCGGCACCGTCGGCGCGGCCCTGGCTGCCTTTTTCGCCGACGACGTGGTGCAAGTCGAGCTGCCCAACCGGCTCAACCCCAAAGGTGGCACAAGCGACCGGGAAACCTTGCTGCAGCGCGCCGAAAAAGGGCAGAAGCTGCTCAAAAGCCAGCGCTACGCCGTGCGCTCGCTGCTCGCCTCGGGCACGCAGGTGGCGGTGGAGGCCGAGTGGCAAGGTGAGCTCGCCATCCCCGTCGGCACGCTAGCCGCGGGCGACGTGATGAAGGCTCATCTGGCCATGTTCTTCGAGCTGCGCGAGGGCCTCATCGTGTCGCTGCGCAACTACGATTGCTTCGAGCCGTGGTAAGGTAAGACGACGGCCCGGGGTCGTTTGCTCAGCGAATGTAGACGTAGCCTGACACGCCCCAGGCGCCCTGGACACTGCCTCCGTAGAGGGCCTTCCATTGCGTCGAGGTCGACTGGCACGAAGCGTCCTGGACGAAGGCACCGCGGCCGTAGGCGCCGATGCCGAAGATGGGCGTCCAGTTGGTGCCGCTGTCGTAGCCGCCAAACATGCAAGACCCACTGCCGCTCGTGCAGCCGGCGCCGTTGGCGACCGTCACGAACGCACCGCCGTTGCGAGCGCCCGTCACGCCATAGTTGCCGACGTTGGCGGTGTTGATCAACCCCGAAGCGAGGTTCGCCCAGGTAAACGAGGCGTTTTGCGAGGTGAACACATAGTAGTTGTTGGCCGCGACCCACATCAGCACCGACTTGTCGGCGAACGGAATTTGCGACACCGTGCTGGCCGCGAGCACGCCCGTCGACGCCGTATCGGTGCGCACTTCGAGGGCCGTATTGATGGCATTCGTGTAGCTGCACAGGGAGATCTCGCCGCGCACGTTCGCCACGCGCGTCCAGCCGCCCCCCGCCGTGGTCATGTCGCAATAGACCTGGAAAGCATCGGCGGTCGATCCGCCGTTCGTATCAATCCAGTAGATTCCGCTCGCGCCTCCAGCGGTCTGCAGGATCTGTTTGCACGAGGTGCCCGGGGTCGCCTGCGCCCAGCCGTTCTGGGCTTGAGAGAAGGCGATCCAAAGGGTCGAGTTGCACCCGTAAAAGGTGTTGTCGGTGGTGTTGAAATAGATGGTACCCTTCGAGCTCGCGTCGCACGTGGGCAGACTGGCAACCTGACCAATCACACCACTGCCCGGTGCCCCTGTTGCACCCGTAGCGCCGGTCGCGCCGGTGGCACCCGTCGCGCCGTTTGCGCCCGCGGGGCCCATGGGACCTTGCAAGCCATCCGCGCCCGCCGGACCCATCGGACCTTGCGGACCAGCAACACCCTGGGGGCCTTGCGCGCCCGTAGGTCCAACAGGACCCGCCGGTCCCATAGGCCCTTGAGCCCCCTGTGCGCCTGTCGGACCCACAGGCCCCATCGGACCCATAGGCCCTTGCGCCCCGTCCGCGCCCGCAGGACCCATCGGGCCCTGCGCTCCCGCGGGGCCTTGCGCGCCCTGAGCGCCTGTGGGTCCCACCGGACCCATCGGGCCCATCACGCCCTGTGCGCCGTCGGCCCCCGCTGGACCCATGGGACCCGCAGGACCGGGAGCACCGTCGGCGCCCGCCGGACCCACATCGCCCTGCGGCCCTTGCGCGCCTGGAGGGCCTTGCAAACCAGTCGGACTGCCAACCCACTGACCCATGCTATCGATGACGGGGCCGACCCCTGCAATCGACACCGACGTAGGGTGGATGTCGCCCACGGCATCCTCAGCGACCAACGCATAGGGCACGCTCCCGATCGTAGCGCGCGGGGTCATCTCCGGGTCGTTCGCAACCGTCATCCCAAAGTAGCGCACCGACCCATCGAAAACGCTCGAAGAAAAGGGCACGATGGTACCGAGCATGGCGGAGTAGTAGCCCTGGTCGAAGGTAATCTGGTGCTGTTCGCTCCAGATCGGCGTCGTCGCCTGCGGCGTGTCGTAGATGGCAAACAGCACCGGCAACGTGCCGTTGATCGGCGCCGCGCTCTGGTCGTAGAGGCGCCCTTGCTGAGGCAAGGTGCGGACGAAGCTCCCCGCCTGCAGAGCCCCCGCGTCGAAGCCCAACGCCATCATGGCCGTAAGCGCCGTCGTAGCGATCAACCGTCGAAGGGTGCGTGCTCTCATGATGGCTCCCATCCCCAGGCCGTCTTTTGCGGGCCCAAGGCGAACACTTCATCACAGCACAGAGCGCATCCCGTCGTCTACAGCAATCCACGCCGCCCCGGCGCTACCGCTCTTCGTTTAAGGCGATTCAGCCGCAGCCCGCGCCGCCTCCTGTTCCGCAATTCCGCGGCGGCCTGCGCCGCCTCCTGTTCCGCAATTCCGCGGCGGCCTGCGCCGCCGCTTAGCGCGCGTCTACCCCTTCGGTACACGTCGTGGAATCGAAGCCATCGACGACCGACCGCGACCGCCGAGCAAGCAACCGCACCGTAGGCGACGAAGCCCTGCAACCCGTCCGCACGCCCGGCTGACCATGCTCCTGCCGAAGCTGCTCCTGCTGCTGCACCTCCTCCATCGCCACCTCTTTCTCCGCCGCCGTCAGAGGCCGCTGGTCGTCGGCATGGGCGCACGCCGCACCGCCGAGCAAAGCCAAC
>CAYLJT010000383.1:0-8136 GCA_964383995.1 uncultured Polyangiaceae bacterium | reverse complement strand
GAGCCCGCGCGCACGAGCGACGAGCCGCGCACGAGCGAATCGCGGCACGCGGCGCCACCGCCCGCGCCCGCTCCGACGCCTTCCCCCGCGCCTGTCGTGGCGCCCGCCGCGCCCGCGCCGATCGCTGGCGCTCCCGTCGTCGAGATCGCTTCGACGCGGGGCCAACCCCTCGCGGCGGTGACCTGCACGCGGTGCCAAGGTCAGAGCCCTGGCGGCACGCGTTTCTGCCGTTTTTGCGGCGCGGGCCTCGTCGAGTCGGCGCGCCCTGGCCCCAGCAAGCGAGCTCGCGAAGAGGCCGCCGCAGCCGTTTTCCCGCCCGTTGCGGATGTCAAGCGGCGAGGCGGCCCGGCGCGTCGCCCGCGTCTCGTGGTCATCGTCGAAGACGGCAGCGAGGGAGAGACCTTTCCTCTCGACGGCTCGCAGATCGATGTCGGCCGCGTCGCAGGGGACATCCTGCTGCCCGAAGATCCCTACGTTTCACCGCGTCACGCGCGCATCACGTTCGATGGCACGACCTTCACCGTGCGCGATCTGGGCTCGACGAACGGCGTTTACATCCGCCTTCGACGCGTGTGCCCGCTCCAACACGGCGATCGCATCCTCGTCGGTCTCGAGGTCCTTCAGCTCGAAATCGCCGCCGAAGCCGAGCGCACCTTCGGTCCCGCGATGGAGCACGGCACCTCGCTCTTCGGCTCACCCGCCGTTTCTCGCGAAGCGAGGCTCTGCCAGCGCACCGTCGAAGGGGTCACGCGGGACGTCTACCACCTATTTCGCGACGACACCGTCCTCGGCCGGGAGTCGGGCGATATCGTATTTTCAGCCGATCCATTCCTATCTCGACGCCATGCCGTGATACGTCGCGATCCGAAGACGCGAGCCTTCAGTATCGAGGATTTGGGCTCATCGAATGGCACCTACGTCGCAATTCGCCGCGAAACGCAGCTTTCTCGGGGCGATTTTATTCGGATGGGCCAGCACCTGTTCCGCGTGGACCTCGACTAACGAAGCCCGCTATGTTCTTTGCCCGACGACCCCATGAGTGAGCGAGCGGAGCCCGACACGTCCTCCGACAGCGCCGACCCGAGCAATGGCATCGTTGCTTCGGAGGCGAAGGTGGATCCGGTACCAGCGAAAGCGGAGCGCCGCGAGCCTATCCACTTGCGCCTTTTTGGTCGCAGTGACGTGGGCCAAGTGCGCGAGCACAACGAGGACAACTTTGTCGTTGCCGACCTGACGCGGTCCGTTCGCGGTGTCGCGGAAGGAAACGCGTCGCAGGTCGTGGGGCCCCGCGGCATGTTGCTCGGTGTCTGCGACGGCATGGGTGGCGCAGCGGCGGGCGAGGTCGCGAGCCAGCTCGCGGTCGACATCGTTTACCAACGCATGACGGCCGGTGGTGAGCCCGAGTCCCGCGACGAGCTCGCGGCGCGGCTCGTCCACGCGATCGAATCGGCGGGGATGCGCATCTTCAGCGAAGCGAAGCTCGATCGTTCGCGCCGTGGCATGGGCACCACCGCGACCATCGCCACGCTGCTCGACGATCATCTCTTCTTGGGCCAGGTCGGCGATAGCCGTGGCTACATCCTTCGGCAGGGCCGATTGGTGCAAGCCACGCGCGATCAATCCCTCGTGAACCAGCTCATCGAAGCGGGGCAGCTCACCGAGGAAGAGGCCGAGACCTTCGAGCACAACAACATCATTTTGCAGGCGCTCGGCACCGCCGACAGCGTTCAGGTCGATCTCACGTACGTCGAGCTTCGCCGCGGCGACCGGCTCCTGCTCTGCAGCGACGGCCTGTCCGGCATGGTCCGCAACGACGAAATTCGCGAGGTGCTGTCGAGCATGAGCGATCCGTCGGAGGCCTGCCGCGTGCTCATCGATCGCGCCAACCAAGCCGGCGGTCACGACAACATCACGGTCGTCATCGCGGTGTTCGAAGGGGAGGGCCTCGACGAGCCGTCCACCGACGACACCGAGGGCCTGCGCTACCGAAAATATCCGCTCCCCGATCTGCCCCCCGCGAGCGATCCGGTGGCCGAGCCTTCGCGGCGCGTAAAAGAGCTTGATCAGAGCAAGGTCAGCGTTCGTGGGAAGCCCGATAGCAAGGGCCGCAAGAGCGAGGCGCGATCGCGCGATCGCGATGACGATCCGCTTCCCGGTCAAGACGATCCGGTGCTCTTGCCCACCGACGGTGCCCCATCGTGGCTCGTGCAAATGATGGTGCTCGGTGCCCTCGGTTGCGTCGCCGCAGCGGCCTACTTTCTGATTCGTTGAGGCTTGGAATTCCTTCCGATCGAACCGTGCGGCGGCGCAGGCCCTGCTAGGATCGAGGTTCGGGATCGTCCGGCCCCATGCCCCTCGTCGAGCACATCCACAAACAGATTCACCTCAAGCTCGTCTACTACGGCCCCGGTTTGGGCGGCAAAACGACGAACCTTGAGTACATCCATCAAAAGACGAAGCCCGAGCTCCGCGGCAAGCTCATCTCGTTGAACAGCGAGTCGGAGCGCACGATCTTCTTCGACCTCTTGCCCGTCGAGCTGGGCCTCTTTCGTGGGTATTCGTTGCGGCTCCATCTATGCACGGTTCCCGGGCAAATTCGCTACGACGAGACGCGAAAGCTCATCCTTCGGCACGTCGACGCCGTGGCCTTCATCGTCGACAGCCAAGCGCAGGCCATCGACGCGAACATCGAGAGCGCGCTCAACCTCGAAACGAACCTGCGTTTGCAGGGCGACGACCCCACCCGGATTCCCCTCGTCGTGCAGTACAACAAGCGCGACTTGCCCGGGGTTTTGGAGGTCGCCGAGCTCCGTGAGGCGGTCGGGATCCCCGACGGTGTGCCCGAGATCGAGGCCTCCGCGCGGCTTGGATTTGGCGTCTTCGAGACCCTGCGTGTGCTCACGCGCACGTGCCTCGGGCTCTTGCCCGAGCCGACGCGCATGCCGAACGGTCGGTCCCCCAGCATCATGCCGGGGCACCGCACCTCGATGTATCCCGACGGTCATGCGTCCGGGCCCATCTCCAGCCGCCTTACGCCTCCGCCCGCCGAGCCCCCGATTTCGGTCTCGTCCATTCCTCGCGCGCCGAGCCTGCCCCGTGTGGGCGAAGGTGGCGGCGACTGACGTTACGCCATGAAAAAAGCGCTCCGTGCCCTCGCGGCGTTGGCCCTCTTGGGGATCCTTTCGTGTCGCTCCGCGAACCCCGATCCCAACGTCCAAACCCCTTCGATCGAAGCTCAATTGGCGCGGATTCCCGACGATGGCGGCGTCGCGACGACGGCCCAGCGGGCGCGCCTCTTGATGGCCCTGGGGCGACACGACGAAGCCCTCACGGCCCTCGAGGCCGCCGAGGACAAAGCGCGCGAGCGCGTCGATTTCCGCGGAATGAGCGCTCTTTGGCGACGCCGCGGGGGGGTGCTGATCGAGCTCGGACGGGCCGAGGAGGCCCTCTCGTTTTTTCGAAAACGGCTCGAAACAGCGGTCTCTTTGGATGACACGCAGGAGCGCGCGCGGGCCCTCATCGACACGGCTCATGCGCTCACCCTGCTCGGTGCGCCGAGCCGCGCCGACGAGGCTGCGAGCGAGGCATCGCTGCTGGCAGGCGACGCCCTCTACACCGACCCCGAGACCGCGGAGCGCGCGGGGCTCGTGGCGTACCGCCTGCGTGATCAAGAAAAGGCGCTGATGGCCCTGGGGCGCGCCGAACAGGGCTACACGGCGATGAACGCCCGCTCCGATGCGAACCGCGTCGCGGTGACCATCGCGACCATCGCGGCGCGTGCCTCGGGTCGCGCCGACTCGCTCCACGCGCTCGAGGCGCGCGTCGAAGCCGATCCCGACACAGAGGCCCGCACGCGCTTGCTCCGCGCCGAGGCCGAAATGCTGTTTTTGGCGCACGATACGGCCCCCTGTGTGCCCCTCGCCGTCGAGGCCGTGCGTCTCGCGGATCGACGCGGCGTGGTCGATCTGATGAAGGCCACGCGCATCGTGCTCGCGCGCTGCGCAGCCGACCGAGACGACGTCGCCTTGGCCGCGCGAAGAGCCGAAGAGGCGGCCGACATCGTCGAGGAGCAGCGCCACCATTTCGTGGGCGAGCAGGCCCGCGAAGAGCTCGGCTTCGAGGCCTTTCAGATCTACCGCATGCTGCTCGCGCTCGAGGCGCGCTTGCCCGAGGCGGAACGCGCGCCCAAGGCCTTCGTCACCATGGAAAAGGCCCGCGCGCGGGCTCACCTCGACGCCCTGATGCGCAGCCGCTTGCCGACGACGGCACCCGATCCCGCGGCGTCGGCGCTGCTCGCGAGCAAGGCCGAAATCGAGGACGAAGTGCGTCGCTTGACGCGCGCTCTCTCCGAAGATCGCAACGCCCCCGGGCTCGCCGAACGGCACCGCAACGCGCTCTGGGCGCTCGACGACATCGACGACACGATCTCCGCGCAAAACCCCTTGCTTTCGCGCATCGCCGTGCCCCCCGCGGCCACCGTCGACGACGTGCGCAAGAGCTTGATCGACGACCAGACGGTGCTCATTTCGTACTTCTTCGGCGACGCGGCGGTGTTCGGCGTGGCGGTGACCAAGAGCGGTCAGCGCTTCGCCGTTGTCGACGAATCGGCGGAGCACCTCGATCGCGATGTGCGCGCATTTCGCCGCGCAAAGCTGCTCGATCCGTCGCAGAGCCTTACCTCGGTCAAGCGCGACGCGAAGGCCCTCGGCGATCGTTTGCTCAAGCCCTTCGCGAAGGAGCTTGCGGACCACCCGAGCGTCATCGTCGTGCCCCACGGTGCCCTCGCGTCGCTGCCCTTCGAGGTGTTGGTCCAAGGCGACGATCGTTTCCTCGTCGAGTCCCACGAGGTCACCTATGCGCTCTCCGCCACGCTCGCGGTCGATCTCGCAAAGCGGCCCATTTCCACGGCAAAACGCAGGGGTTTTGTCGGCCTTGGCGACCCCGTGTACGAGCAGACCACGGCCTCTTCGGGCGCCAAGAGCCGGGGCCTCTCGTTGTGGATCGACGCCGCCGCGCTCTCCTCCGAACAACCCGAAGCGCCGAAGGGCATGGGCCTCGAGCGCATCCCCGCCACGGGCGACGAGGTCCGCGCAATAGCGAAGCTCTTCGGCAACGACGGCCGCACCTACCTCCGCGCCGAAGCCTCGGAAGCCAACGTAAAACGCGGCATTTTGGAGGGCACGCGCATCGTCCACATCGCGAGCCACGGCATCCTCGAACCTCACTACCAGGCCCTCGCGCTGTCCCTCGATCCGGCCTCCAAAGAAGACGGCTTCTTGCTGCACAGCGAAATAGCCGCGCTCTCGCTCGACGCCGATCTCGTGGTGTTGAGCGCCTGTCAAACGGGCAACACGCGTCAGCGCGCGGGAGAGCCCGTGGCCGGTTTGTCCCTCGCGTTGCGCGGCGCGGGCGCGCGGCGCGTGGTGGTGAGCCTGTGGTCCGTCGACGATGCGGCCACCGCGAAGCTCATGATCGACTTCTACAAACCCCTCGTAAAAGAGGGTCAAAGCTACGGCAAAAGCCTGTCGGCCGCGAAGCGCGCGATGATCGAGAAGGGCCCCGCGCACCCCTACTATTGGGCGCCCTTCGTGCTTTTGGGGCCCTGACGCCTGCGGGGCGGTCGATTGACGACGGAGAGCGAGGCGCCTAACCGTCCGCTCTGTGAGAGCCCCTCGATTTCGTTTGAGCACGAACGTTCTCTTCGGATTGCCGCTGCTCCTCCTGTTCGCTTCGGGTTGCTCCGACGACGACCTCGCGTCGAGCACGTCCTCCGCGTCCTCCGGCGCGACGGGCACCACGTCGACCAGCGACGCATCGTCGACGGGCACGGGAGGCGCGGGCGGCGCGGGCGGCGGCGCAACGTCGAGCAGCTCAGGCACGGGCGGCGCAGGCGGTCAGGGCGAAACCCTCAACGACATCCTTGAGGCCCTGCGCCAAGATCGCGACGGCACGTTGCAGGCGAAGTCCGACGCAGCGGGTTGGCCCTTGCCCGTCGACGGCGGCTACTTGTTCGTCAACACCGACCCCACGCTCCCGAATTTTGCGGGCGACTACGACGCTTGGGCGGGCACGCCGATGACGCAAGATCAGGGCTTTTCGTGGCTCGTTTTGCCGGTCGTCGACGGCAACCACTACAAGTTCACGAACGGCTACACCTACAGCGCCGACCCCTGGGCCCGCGCCTACACCTACGATTCGTACGGCGAAATCAGCCTCGTTCGGCCCTCCGACGCGCACCTCGATCGCTACTTCGCGGTGGGCGACGCCAACAACGAGGCGCGCACGCTGCGCATTTGGGTGCCGAGCGAGCCCGTCGAGCGCGTGCTCTACGTCCACGACGGGCAGAACCTCTTCGACCCCGATGCCTTCTGGGGCGGTTGGCACCTGCAAGACAGCGCCCTGCCCGGCATGTTGCTCGTCGGCATCGACAACACGTTCGCGCGCATGGACGAGTACACGCACGTGCAAGACGACATCGGTCAGCTCGTCGGCGGCGCGGGCGACGCCTACGCCGACTTCGTCGAGAACACCGTGCGCCCGCTGGTCAAGGCGCGCTACGGCGAGCCCGGCAAGGTGGGCACCATGGGCTCGTCGCTCGGCGGTCTCATCAGCTTGCACATCGCCGATCGCAACCCGGGCGCGTGGGACTTCGCGGCCAGCCTCTCGGGCACCCTCGGTTGGGGCAGCATCGGCTTGAACAACGAGACCTTGATCGAGCGCTTCGCGGCGCACGGCCATCAAAACGTCGCGCTCTACGTCGACTCCGGCGGCTTCGGCACCTGCTTCGACAGCGACAACGACGGCATCGAGGACGACGACCCCAACGCCGGCGACAACTACTGCGAAAACCAGCAATTTTTAGGGGTTTTGCAGGCCGCGGGCTACGTCGACGGCGTGGACCTCACGGGCTACTGGGAGCCCAACGCCGAGCACAACGAGGCCGAGTGGGCCGCGCGCGTGTGGCGCCCGCTCAGCGCCTTCGACGCGCTCTAGCAAGGTCAGGGCAAAAGCACGGTCGAGCCCACGGTCTTGCGGCCTTCGAGGTCCGCGTGGGCCTCTGCCACGTCGGCCAGCGCGTAGCGTTGTCCCACCGTGATTTTCACCGCGCCCTTGGCCATCACCTCGAACAATTCGTTTGCGCTCAAAAGTAAATCGGCGCGCGTGGCGGTGTAGGTCATCAGCGTCGGCCGCGTCAGAAACAGCGAGCCTTTGGCGCTCAAGATGGTCACGTCGATGGGCGGGATCTTGCCCGACGACTGCCCGAAGCTCGCCATCATGCCGCGGGGCCGCAGCGCATCGAGGGAGGTCATGAACGTGTCTTTGCCGACCGAGTCGAACACCACGTCCACACCCTTGCCGTGGGTGTCCTTCAGCACCACCTCCAGGAAGTTCTCGCGGGTCGTGACGATCGGCCGATCACAGCCATTTTTCGCGGCCAAATCCGCCTTTTCGTCGCTCGACACGGTGCCCCACACGCTGGCGCCGAGGTGCTTGGCCCACTGGCAGGCGATCAGGCCCACGCCGCCGGCGGCCGCGTGGATCAACACCTTGGACCCGGGTCCGAGCTG
Source organism: uncultured Polyangiaceae bacterium (assembly GCA_964383995.1). Lineage (GTDB taxonomy): Bacteria > Myxococcota_A > Polyangia > Polyangiales > Polyangiaceae > CAYLJT01. The sequence continues at coordinate 568 of CAYLJT010000383.1, read as the reverse complement.
GCCGATGGGGCGCACCAAATAGTGCGCGGTCATGCCCTTCAACATCGCTGCCGCCGCCTGATCGTCCGCCACGCCTTCGGGGATCTTGACCAGTCGCTCCGCAGGGATCAGCCGCCTCTCGGCGTAGGCGCCCATCACCCCCGCGTAGGCCACGCGGTCGCCCACCGCGAGATCCGTCACGCCCTCCCCCAGCGCCTCGATCACGCCCGCGCCTTCCATGCCCAACACGAAGGGGGCGGGCGGTCCCGCGTAGAGCCCCGTTCGAAAGTACACGTCGATGAAGTTGAGCCCCACCGCCCGGTGCAAGATGAGCGCTTGGCCCGCCCCGGGCTCACCCAGCGAAACGTCTTCGTAGCGCAGCACCTCGGGGCCACCCACCTCGTGAACGCGCACGGCTTTGGTCGTTGTCGTTGCCATCGTGGCGACCTTAGCGCGGCCCCGGCGCCGGCGGGACCGAGCTTTCGCGCAACGCGCACGCTCTGCGCTTCGACGAGGTGAAATGCCCCGCACCGAGGCCCCTCTGCGCCGGCCCTCGGCTTGCTACCTTGGGCGGCGATGCCGAACCTGG
>CAYLJT010000382.1:0-8157 GCA_964383995.1 uncultured Polyangiaceae bacterium | reverse complement strand
GCAAGGGAGGCCCGGGTGGAGCGGGCGGCAAGGGCGGCGGTGGTCAGGGCGGACACAGCGTCGGCATCGCCCACACGGGCGAAACGCCCGATCTTACCGGCGCCACGTTCAGTCAAGGTCAAGCGGGCAAGGGCGGCGCAGGCGCGGCAGGCGTCGGCACGGGAGCCTCCGGGACCGCGGCCGAGACCCTCGCCTTCCCCTGAGCCCGCACCCAAGATCGGGCCCCACGGGGCGCGCGCACACAAGCAGGCTGCGGGCTCTTTCCGCAGCCTGCTAGCCCGGAAAGGCAAAGCTACTTGAGCTGCGTCTTTCCCTGGTAGGTTTCGCCGTCCTTCCACTTGTCGAGCGTCTCCTCGACCACCTGCCCATCGTTGGCCTCGATGCGCAGCGTAAGACCACCTGCGCCAACGCCTTTTTCGGCCACGAAGTAGTTGTCGTTGGAGCGCGTCATGGGCACCCACTTGTCCCCTTGCTTGAAGGACACCGCGCGAATGGGCAGCCTATGGTTTCTAATCTGAATGGCAGTCCAATAAGCCGAGCTGCTCTTCTTGATACGCAGCTCCAGGTTGCCTGAGACATCACAAGGCACTTGTTTCCAAGTGATCTTCTCGCGGCCGCTCGACGCCGTACCCGCGATTTTGTCGAACGCAGGCTTGTTGATCACGAGCAAGTCATCCGCGCACGTGTTGCAACGGTCGACCACCTGAATCACGGCCGAGCCCGCAGGGCCGGTCACTTCGAGACACTGACCACAAGACTCAATCTTGTTGTAAACGACGTTCGGGGCCGACAACACCGAAGCGTTCTTGCCGAAGGTCAGCGAGCAGGCGCCTCGCCCATTCGCGTCGTAATAGACCGCCTCCCCGGAGTGGCTTGCGGCGGCTGGGGCGGCGGCCGGAGCCGCGTTGCTCGAAGCCGCGGGCGCTGCGCTCGCAGGTGCGGGGGGAGCGGCGGAAGCCGCCGCGGAGGGTGTCGCCGGAGCCGGCTGGGCGGTCTCGGCGGGGGACGCCGCTTCAGGCGTGGCCGCCGGAGCCGCGGAGGCCGCGGGCGCCACAGGAGCGCTGGCGGCGGGCGGAGCAGGCTCAGCGCAGGCGGCCAACAGGGCAAAGGGAGTCCAAACAACCACGATCGAGGAGGCGCGAAGTCGCATGGCGCGCCTTCTAGTGCAGCGCCCCCGAGATGACCTCAAAATTCTCACGAAGCAGCGTACGTTCGACCACCGGGGCATTTCCTGAAAGATTTCGAGCACAAACGACCGGTGGTCGGCTCCGCCGACGCAACCGTGCGAAAACGATCACAAGCTCCTTGCTTGGGCTAACGTCGTCGTCATGAAAATTCACCTCTCGATGACCTCGGTGCTGGGCCTTTTGGCGCTTGTTGCGGGACTTTGCGCGGGTTGCGGCGACGACAGCAGCGGCGGCAGCAGCAGCGGCAGCGAGGCCGACCGGCACGGCGTAGGCGCCGAGTGCGCGGCGAACACCGACTGCACCGAAGAAGGTCAACTGTGCTTGACCCAGTTCAAGGGAGGCTACTGCGGCGTGGAAGACTGCACGGCTGACGCCGACTGCCCCGACGGCTCCGCCTGCGTGGCGCACGTGGACGGCAAGAACTATTGCTTCTTGCTGTGCAGCGACAAAACCGAGTGCAACACGAATCGCACCGTGGACAACGAGGCCAATTGCTCGTCGAGCATCACGTTCGTCGAGGACAACATGAACAAGAAGGCCTGTGTGCCGCCTTCGGGCAACTGAAGCTCCGCCGGGGCGCCCACCCTTGACCCGTCGCCCGGAACCGGCTCTGCTCAACGCATGCTCGACGAGCTCCTGCGACGAAGCCTCCAGGGCGCCCCCGAGGCCGAGCTCCGTCAGGCCATCGAAGAGCATGAACGGGCCGTCTTGGCGAGCGCGCGCGGAGGAGACAAAAGCCTCGTCGGCCGCGCGGAGGCCGCCCTCCGCGCGGGTCCCAGCGCGCTTTCCTTCGACGCAAAAGCTCGCGGCACACTGACGCTCGAAGAGCGCCAGTGGTCCGCGGGCCGCTTCGAGACCGCGACCCTAGGCGCCCTGCGTCAAAGGGCCTTGGAGCGGCAGAGCGCAAGTGACCTCGGAGCCCACGTGGCACGCCTGTGGGTCTTGGGCGGGACGAGCCCCGCAACCGACATTGGGGCCCTGCAAGCCTTTTCGCCACCTGACACGCTCTTTCAAGTCGCCTCCCAGTTCAACTGCCTCGAATCTCCCGGCCCCCACCTGACCCCCGTCAGCGCCTATCTGACCGATCCGACCCAGGGTCCGCGCGCGTCGGTGTCCGCCTTCCCTGGCACCCTGTTGCGGCACTACGCCGCCCCCGACGGGAAAGGTGGCAGGTATGTCCAGCTCGACGACGGCCCGCAAATCAAGCTCCTGCGCGACGTCTGCCCAGCCACTGTCTCAGACACCCAGAACGGCTATCTGATGGACGACACCATCCTGGATCCACCCGCGTTCTTGGCGGCGCTTCGCGACAATTTCGATGCCATCGCGGTGGGCGTGCACGACGATCTCGATGTCGTCCTGGGCTACGATTGGGACGGCGCCGTGCCCCCGGGCGCACCGCGGATCGCACAGGTGTTCACCTCAACGCTGGCCGGCGGTGGCTACGGCGGCGAAGACCTCGATGAGCTGTTCGAGCCCCTTTGCAGGTATCTGCAGAGGGCGGCTTACCTCGGCACGCTGCTGGCCGCCGCGGCGCTCGGCAAGACGACCGTCGTGCTCACCTTGATTGGAGGTGGCGTGTTTGCCAACCCGATCCACGTCATTTGGGACGCCATCCAATGGGCTTTGAGGGAGGTCGAGCCGTACCTTTCGCGGGACCTGGACGTCGTGGTCAACGGCCGTGATCTCCACAACAGATTGCCTCGCGAGACGCTCCTGGGGGCCGTTCGTGGGCGTGGCGGCGCCGTCATCGTGATGGAACGGGGCAGCGTTTGGCTGGGGCGCTGACGCGAACACGCCGATTGCGCCGAATCTCCGGGGCAACGGGCCGCAGACTGCGGATACGGCGCGAGAGGGGGCCCGGCTCGCCCGAAGCGTGCTAGGGTCGCGCCATGCCTCACGATTCGCCTTCTTCGCTCGCGCGACGCGGCCTCGGCGCCCTTGTCATGGGCCTCGCCCTGACCCTCCCGGCCGTCACCGGCTGCAAGAGCACGGGCATCCCCGACAACGCCAAGACCACCGTGGTCTCCATGCACAACCTGGATTGCGCCGACTGCGGTGAGCAGCTCGCGCGGGACTTGATCGCACAGGAAGGCGTCTACAAGACCGCGTTCGACCGAGGCAAGGCCGAAGTCCGGGTGATCGCCGACCCGCAGGTAGACGTGTTCGCCTTGGCACAAAGCAAGAAGCCCTCGGAAGAAGAGTGGCAGCTCGTGGAGGGTGCAGGACGTGGAGGCTACCTTCCCTGGAAGGCCGCGCCGACGGGCACCGACGTGCTCGAGCTGAACGCGAACGGCGCCGATGTCCCGGACATTCAGGCCCACCTGGTGGCCGGCAAGTTCACGATCGTCGACTTCTCCGCCAAGTGGTGCGAGCCCTGCCGTGCCCTCGATGAGCACGTTCTTGCGCTGCTGAGCGCGAGACCCGACGTCGCCTACCGCAAGTTGGACGTCGGCGATTGGGATACGCCCCTCGCCGCCCGCTACCTCGACGGCGTCACCTCCCTGCCCTACGTCCTTGTCTACGATCCGGCCAAAAACAAGGTCGACACCATCGTCGGCCTCGATCTACCGCGCCTCGACAAGGCCCTCTCCCCCGGCGCTGGGGGTACCCCTTGAAGCTCCTTCCCGCCGCTTTCTTCGGGCTTCTCGCGACCTACCCAGCCATCGCCTACGGCGAGGCCTGAGGGGCTTGAACGAACCCCAACCTACCGGTCGGTGGGTCCGATGCAAAGGCGATTGTCCCTGGTGAGCTGACGCTCCGGCTGGAGCAGTCTGTGGTGCCCATGACAGCCTCCCATGTGGCGGAATGCCCGGATTTGGGCCCGGAGTGCGGCTCATCGCCCCAACCTACCCCGTTCAACCACCACATCGACCAGGTGATCGCCGAGTCCGCCTTCCTGCCGTCGTACGGCATCACCGAGAACTTCGGCGTAGACGCGCGCTGGTCCCTGCGTGTCGTCGATGTCAAGCCGACCTACAGCGAGCTCAACGGCGACCCCAAGGAGGTCGCCAACGACATCCACCACCACGACGAGACACGCGTCGATCTGACCGACCCCTGGTTGTCCTTGCGCCTTGCCGCCACCGCCAGCGGCCTCGTCAGCGTCGCACGCTTGGGCGTGACCTTACCCGTAGGTCGCACCGAGCCCGACCCCTACGCCGCCGGCCGCGAGGGCCTCTCCCACGAGCATCTTCAGGCGGGCACGGGCACCTTCGTGCCCATGGTCGGATTTGGCTTCTCCTACACGATAGCTCCGGTCACTTTGTCGCTTGGCGGCGTCGGCTTCTTCAGCCTCTACGCAAACAACCATGGCTTCCGCGCCCCCACCCGGATGTACGCCAGTCAGCGCGCCACCGTGTCGCTCTTCGACGGCGAGCTGAGCCCCTTTGTGGAGATAAGCGAGGTCCATGAGGGGGAAGAGTACTGGAATGGAAGCCCCAACCTGGAAGGCAGCAACGTGCGCACCGAGCTGTACGGAGGGGCCGGCGCGAGCGCGCAAGTCGCCGAGGGTTGGTCGGTGGACGGAGCGGTTCGCGCACGCTTCGCGACCCTGACCGACGCCGCCAGTTTCACGACCTACGGCATCTTTTCCCTGGGAATTACCGCGCGCTTCGACGTCGCGGGCAACAAGCCGGCGGCGGGCCCCCGCGTCCGCGAGCAACGACGGGGCGACGTGCTCGAGCTCGAAAAAGAGTAGCGCCATGCACAGGGTCGAACGCCAGCAGCACCTCCTCGTTCTCATCGACGGTACCGCCGACAGCCGTGCGGTCCTCGATCCGCTGCGCGGGGGCCTCGTCACGCGATTCTCCGTCGCGGGTCGCGAGCTGCTCTACCTGGACGAGGCGACCTACCTCGATCCGACGGCCAATGTGCGCGGCGGCGTCCCCGTGTTGTTTCCATTTCCTGGAAAGCTTGCCGACGATCGCTACACGTTCGGCGGCCAGGTGGGCTCCATGAAGCAGCACGGCTTTGCGCGTACGCGCGCTTGGGAAGTCGCCGGAAGCGGCACCGACAACGGCGCCTTCGTCGAGCTGACCTTGACCTCCGACGAGCTCACGCGGGCCGTCTACCCATGGGACTTCCAGGTGCGCCTGACCTACCGTTTGAAGGGCCGCGAGCTGGCGTTCGAGGTGGACGTCCACAACCCCGGCCCGGCGCCCCTACCCTTCGGGCTCGGTTTTCATCCCTATTTCGCTGTGCCGCAGGCGGAAAAGGCCGCGGCGCGCATCCCTTCCCTCGCCACCACCTCGTTCGACAACCGCAGCAAGATGGTAGGGCCGTTCTCCGGGCTCGATCTGACCTCCGACGAGGTGGATCAACACCTGATCGACCACCGCTCGTGCACCATGACACTGGAAGGGCCGGGTGGATCTATTGAAGTCCATGCCGAGCCCGAGCCCGCGAGGTGGGTCGTCTGGACGTTGCGGGACCGGGACTTCGTTTGTGTCGAGCCCTGGACCTGCCCTGGTGACGCGCTGAACACCGGCGACGCCCTCACCATCTTACCTCCGCAGGGCAGCTCGCGCTTCGTCATGACGCTGCGGGCCTGATTCCGCCGTTGCTTTCCCGGGCGCCTCTCCCGTATCGTCGTGGCATGGCGGTACCTTCCCAGCGCGCAGCCCGACGCTTTTCGCTCGTGAAGCTCCTGGGGGCGGCAGCGTTCGCGGCGCTGGGCGCAGGCGCGGTGCTCGCCGCGTGCGCCGCGTCCGACGACGCGGGCGGCGACACGACGACAAGCTCCGACGCGACGACGGGCAGCGGAGGCCAGGGCGGTCACGGAGGCGCGGCGACCACCTCGACGGGCACGGGCGAAGGAGGCGACCTCAACCTGGACGCCGGCATCGACGACGCCGAGGCCGGTCCCTGTGTCGACCCCGCGAGCGACGGCGGCCTCGACGGAGGCGTCTCCGCCGTGTTGGCGCCCGCGTTCATGGGCGCCTACAGCGTCATCGATTTGGGCCCCGTGCCGGGTATGCCTCCCGGGCACCTCGGTGGGACCGTCATTGCCTACGACGACCCGGACACGCTGTTGATCGCAGGCGACTCCGAGGCACCTTCCGGCGTGATCTACAAAATCAAGGTGCAACGCAGCCCTTGCGGCCACATCGCGGGCTTCGTGGGCAGCGCGACGCCCGTCGCCACGACGCCCTACGTCGACGCCAACCTGGTCTACGGCACCTCCAACGTGCTTCTCTACACCCAGTGGCCGGTCAACCAAATTAGCCAGCTTTTGCCCGGCGCTTCCACCCCCGCCACCACCAAAGACATGACCAGCGTAGGCATTCAAGGTGGCAGTGTCTCGGGCCTCGGGTTCGTGCCGCCAAACCTGCAAGCCGCCTTCGAGCTGCGCACCGTCACCTGGTCGGCAGGTTATTGGTACCACGTCGGCCTTACCTGGGACGGTCAGCTCTACGACTTCTCAAGCCCCGTTCAAACAGCCACGCTCCCCGGAGGACCGGGCGGTTTCGCCTACGTCCCGGCCGGCTCTCCAGGCTTCGCCAAACAAAGTCTGATCGTCGCCGAGTGGAGCGTCGATACCGTGGGCGTGTACGAGGTGGACGAACAGGGCGACCCCGTCGTCGGCACCCGGCAAGATTTCTTTACGACCTTCCCCAAGCCTTGGGGCGCCTATTTCGAGCCGCAAACGGGCGATTTTTTGTTCCTGACCTGGGGCACACTGCCCGACCGCGTGTTCGTGGTCACCGGCTTCGCGCCGCCGCCGCCGCCTCCACCGCCGCCTCGTTGAGACAACGCGGGGAGGCCCCCGGAGTCACGCGCACCTTACTGTTTCATGTCGTCGAAGTTCGGCAAGGCACCCAGGTTGAAGCCCACACCGTAGCTGAAAAACACGCCGTCCTGGTCTGGGTTGAGGAGCGCGGTCACCTCGGGGTGAATGGCGAAGTCCTTCGAAACACGGAAGTTGAAGCCCAGGCCGCCGCGCCCCAAGACGCCGCTCCCCGTCGACGCGGCATCGGTGCTGCTCGCGTCGTCCACCGAGGCAAATACGAAAGAGACGCCCGCGGTCGGGACGACCGAGAACCACTCATTGACATTGACGCCCAGAATCAACGGCACGTTCGTGTAGCCGATAAAGGCATTGACGTCGCTAATCCCGATGTAACCCGCTTGAAACCCGGGGGCCAGCGCCAAATCGAAGGGTCCACGAATGGGGTTCCACTTGACCTCGGCGCCGAAGGTCGAGAGGTTCGAAACGCGAACACCGATGTCAGCCGAGTCGACCACGCCAATGCGCAGTTGGTAGGTCGGTATGGTGGGAATGAAGACGTTGTCCCCCGACGTCACGACACCAACGCCCTCGGCCGCGATGGTGTGGCTCAGCTCCCCCGCGGGCGTCGTGCGCGGCGTCGCATAGCTGTTCGGGCTCGGGCAACCGGCCAACGCCGGCGCTGCGACGACCAAAAGGACGGCAGCACCAAGGCGGACGTTTTTCGACATGGGGACCTCGTGGGAGCGAAGCGGGTTTGGGAGCGCGAAACGCTAGGGAGGGCAGCTTACGCATTATGGTCCGCAAACGCAGCGAACAGCAAAAAAGCGGCCCCCAACTCCCGCATTGCCGAAGCGAAATTCGAGGCTACGCTCGAGCCGCGCATGGAGCAGCCCACGCCCGCCCCGCACAGCGAGCTCGCCCCGCTCGACGACACCCCCGTGGAGGGCGACGAGCCCACCTGGCGCGTCGACCTGCCGACGGCGGATCGCGCGCGCATTGCGGCCCTGTTTCGACGCCAAAAAACCTTGGAAGACGTGGTGCGTTGGGGCCTCGCGCAAAAGCCCGTGCGGCTCGTCGAGCGGGTGGTCATTCAAGACGAGTATACCCACGACGTCGTTGTCCGAGACACGTCGGGGGCCTACCTGGTCTACGACAGCACCTGACTCGGGGCGCTGACGGCGGTCGCCGTCTGGGACCACCTTCCGAGCGCAGACGAGCTGTTGGCAGCGCGGATCGAGC
>CAYLJT010000381.1:0-8159 GCA_964383995.1 uncultured Polyangiaceae bacterium | reverse complement strand
CCCCGAGGCCCTGGAGGCCGTGGTGCGCGCCTGCCTCGAAAAGGAGCCTGAAAGGCGGCCCCAAAGCGCGTCGGATCTGCTACGGATGCTCGACGCTTGCGCGGTTTCCGGGTGGAGCTCTGTGCAAGCTCAGGCATGGTGGCGCGCGCATCAGTCCGAGCTTGCCTCCGAAACCGCAGCCAACCTGGGCGAGGCCCGGACGGTGGCCGTCGAGCGTACCCCGCGTGCCGTGGCTCACGTTGCGTCGTGAGGCATGGGATTTTCGCGAGGCAATCGCCTCATCGTGCGCAACCTGGCGAGGCCACGCGAGGTTTCCGCCGCCTTCGTTACGACGCGAACGGCGCTTACGTCGTGGGTTGGGCGGTCGCCGAGGTCGTCCAGGAGATTTCGAAATTGAAGCCCGGGGACGCCTTCTCGGGCTCGGGCTGGGGCCTAGCCAGCTTGCACAAGGCGGCGCACGCCTTCCTCTCCGACCCGCGTTGTCTGCGCCCGCACCGCTTCATCCCACGCCCGCGCGCCTCCAGGGAAGGGAAAACAGCGCGTCTTGGACACGCGATAGGAGCCCGAAAACGCGGCTACCAACCTTTGGTTGATCCGGTCTACCGTGGCGCTGCTTTCAGCTCCACCGAGGTCGAGGGAACGCTGCATCGCCGCTAACAGCGCTTCGCGCTCGGGGCTCGGGGCGTGGTGGTAGGTTCGTATCGAGCTGAGCAACAAGATCGGCGGAGGCATGCCTTCCAACACGGCCGCGTGCCAGCGATCGTGTCCGTCGACCACCACGGCAAGGTCGAGCCCTGTCACGAAAAGCGCCAGGATCGGCGCGAGCTCGCCGGTGCGGGCCTGCTTGCGCAAGGCCTTGACGCGCGCGGAGCTGGGTAGGCTTGGCGCGCGCAGAGGGAGCAGGGCAGAGGAGCCGTTGATGCCCCAGCTCTCGTCGAGGAGCGGGCCCGGCCATAGCAGGTCTACTTCGCCGTCGGCCGCCGCGTACAGCGGGCGGGCACCGGGGGGCAGGGTGGTCTTCCCGTGAACCAACACCGCCCTCTCGATGTGCCAGAGCCCGCCGTGCAGGGGACCAGGGCTGTCGTGCAAGAGCTCCGCGAATCGCCGCGCCCACCTGGAAAACCAGGCCGTCGTCCCGGCGTCTTCGCGCAGCCTTCGTGTCTCGGACACCGGAATCGGGGGTAGGGGAGACGGGCGCGTTGTCCCGGTGAGGAGCACGGTCGCCCCCGCGTAGGCGGGCGCGACGCGGGCGTACAAAAGCACCTCGCTGCCGGCCGCGCCGCCGCGCAGTGCGAGCCTCCGACCGCTGGCAAGCTCCACGCGCAAGGTGGGTCTTTCGGGCCCATCGTAGCTGAACGAGAGGCCCCCGGGGGCGACGTCGCCGTCGGCTTCGTGAAAGCGGAGCGGCGGTCGGGCCTTGGAGGACGGGCTGAATTCCACGACCTTACCGTTTCTCGCGAGCGAACGCGCCGCCTAGCTCCCCGACCGCTTCTTCTCCATGTAGCGCCTCTTGGCCTCGGCGCCGCGCTTTTCCAAGGCGGGGCGCAGCAGCTTGGTCAGGGGAGGGAAGACATAGCCCAGGGTGCACAGCGTGCCTGAGAGCGCGGGCACGGCGATCTCCGGGGTGCCGTCGGCGATGCAGTTGAGCACCGCGTCGGCGATCTGATCGGCTGTGCTCATCGGTTGCGAGAACACCAGGTTGGGCACGGTCTCCACGTCGCCAAAAAAACCGGTATCGACTGGACCTGGACACACCGAGCCGACGTGGATGCCGCGCTCGGCCAGCTCTTCGGCGATGACGCGGGTGAACGCCCGCAGGCCTGCCTTGGAGGCGCTGTAGGCGCTCTCGTGGTGGACGGGGACCATGCCGGCCAGGCTCGCCACGTTGACGATCGCACCTCCGTCCCGCAGGTGGTCGCAGCACACGCGCGTCAGGTAGATGGGCGCGGTCAGGTTGACCGTTATCACGGCGGCGGCTTGTTCGGCGGTGAGCTTGCTGAGCGGGCCTCGGTGATTCAACCCGGCGTTGTTCACCAGAAGGTCGAGCCCCCCGAAGCGCGCGACGACCGCCGCGGGCAAGGCAGAGAGGGCGCCAAAATCGGCAACGTCGAGCGGAAATGCCGCCGCGTTGTCGTTCCCGAGGGAGGTCGCCACCTCCTGCAATTTGTCCTTGGTGCGCGCCACGAGCGCCACCTTGGTGCCGCGGGCCACGAGCTTCTGCGCGACGGAGAGGCCGATGCCCGACGAGGCACCGGTCACGATCGCGACTTTTCCAGTCCATGAGGTCCACATCACGCCGTCGTAGCGCACCTCACGCGCGATGAAAATCCACCCAAGCCCTTCTGAACGCCAAAGCGCCTCGCCCTTGGCGACGGAGGCCGCCCTTGACGGCGCGGAGTCTCGCAAGATAGGCTTCTAGGTTAGCCCTCTTCGGGCCAACCTAGGATACCTATGAACCGGAGCGCCGTTCATTGTTGTTTCGCCGTTGCGTTGTCCGCGCTGGTCGCCGGCTGTGCCGACGAAACGAAGGGGGCGGGTGAGCACGTCGCGGAGCGGGCGGATGGCCTGACCTGCACGACGATCGCGCGGGGGTTCCAAGGGGGCGTGTCGGACGCCGTGCTGGCGTTCGATCCTGGCGATCCTTCCCTGACGAGCGCCAACTTCGGCAGCTCGATCGTGTTGACCACGGGCTCGGTGGGGTCGGGCGCCCGTCAGGCATTGATTCGTTTCGACCTGACGCCCATCCCCGCGACGGCCCTCGTCACTTCGGCTTCCCTCTCGCTCTTCAAGTCCGCGAATGTGGGCTCGGGCACCGTGGGTATCCACCGCGTCCTGGCGCCCTGGTCGGAGAGCACGGTGACCTACGGCTCCTTCGCCGGGGCCTTCGATCCGCTGCTCGAAGCCTCCCTCGATCCTTCCTCCTTCCCTTCGGGGACGGTCGGCTCCGTCGATCTGACCAACCTGGTCGCCGGCTGGGTGAGCGGCGCGCTCCCCAACGATGGCATCCTCCTGGAGCAGCCGACCACCGGCCGCACCGTCTTCGGCGCGAGCGAAGCCGCGGTGCCCAACCCGCGCCCCCGTCTGGTGGTCTGCTATGCACCCCCGAGCTGCGGGGATGGCATCCAGAACGGCTCGGAGACCGGTGTCGACTGCGGTGGCCCCTGCGCGCCCTGCAATGCTTGCGCGGGCGTGGTCTGCCAAGCGGCCGATGCCTGCCATCTGGCAGGTGTCTGTAATCCTGCCACGGGTCAGTGTACGAACCCCACGGCCGCCTTCGGCGCGCCTTGCGACGACGGCGACGCTTGCACCCAAACCGACACCTGCGCCCTCGGCGTCTGCCTGGGATCGAGCCCGGTTGTGTGCACGCCCTCCGACGCCTGCCACGCAGCGGGCACCTGCAACCCCGCCGACGGCACCTGCTCCAACCCCAACGCGGCCGACGAAACCGCCTGCGACGACGGCGATCCATGCACCACCGACAGTTGCCAAGCGGGCGTGTGCGTGGGTAGCGGCAGCTGCGCGACGTGCAGCGACGGCCTGCAAAACCAGGGCGAAACGGGTGTCGATTGCGGAGGCCCCTGCGCTCCTTGCTGCGTTCCGACCCCCGAGCTGTGCAACGGCCTCGACGACGATTGCGACGGTGTCTCGGACAACGGCGCCGCTGCCGCCTGCGCCTTACCTTCCAACCCTTGCCTCTCGCCCGCCGTGTGCACGGCCGGCGCCTGTGTCTATGCGCCCGTCGCCGACGGTACGGCGTGCGACGACGGCAACGCCTGCACCCAGACCGACGTCTGCCAGGGTGGCGTTTGCACGGGTAGCAACGCGGTGGTGTGCAACGCGAGCGACGCCTGCCACGTGGCGGGGACTTGCGACCCGGCAACGGGGCAGTGCTCGAATCCCAACGCGGCGAACGGCACAGCCTGCAACGACGGGAGCCTGTGCACCCAGGTCGACACCTGCCAATCCGGTGTCTGTACGGGTGGCAGCCCGGTGGTTTGCACGGCGAGCGACGCTTGCCACACGGCAGGCACGTGCAACGCTGCCACGGGCACCTGCTCGAACCCCGCGGCGCCGAACGGCACCTCGTGCACGGATACCAACGCGTGCACCCAGGGAGACACCTGCCAGGCCGGCACCTGCGTCGGAGGCTCCGCGCTGGCTTGCGGTCCCGGCGTGACCTGCGATCCGGTGATGGGCTGCCTGTTGACCGGTTACGGCGCCTCGCAAGCAAACCCGGGCCTGTCGTGCACCAACATCTTGCAAGCGCTCGGCGTCGCGGCGAGCGGCGTGTATTGGGTGGATACGACGGGTGGCTCCACCGCCGACGCCTTCCAGGTCTATTGTGACATGACCCAATACGGGGGCGGCTGGACGTTGGTCCTGCAGAACAACGCCGGCGTCAAACCGGGCCCCGATCCGACCTACAACGAGGTCGTCAACAACGTCAACGTGACCGGCGTCTTCGGCAGCGACCTGACCCAGTTTGACCTGTTCTTGGCCTTGAAGAACTGGGTGCCCCTCGGGCCCAAGATGCGCATCGAGGTGGGCACGGCGCCCGGCGCGGTGACCAAGCAGGCCATCTACAAATACGCCATGGACGCGGCCAATTCATACGCGCTCTCGTTCCTGACCGGTGGGGCGACCATCGGCGGCGTGGAGCCCGGGCTCAAGACCTACCATGCGGGCCAGGGCATCTCGACGAAGGATCACGACGTGGACGCCTACGGCACGAGCTGCCAAGCTTTGTACGGCTACGCTTGGTGGTACAAGTCGTGTTGGAGCGGAAGCTTCTGGGGCAGCCGCCTGGGTGGCTACCAAGACGCGTCCTTCTGGACCGGGTCGAGCTCCGACTACCACAACTACGGCGCCATCTGGGTGCAGGGCTGCGTCGCGGACGCGGACTGCAACGACGGCTTGACCTGCAATGGCAGCGAGACCTGTTGGCTCGGCGTGTGCCAGCCGGGACAACCTTACTGCGACGACGGCATCGCTTGCACCAACGACCTGTGCGACGAGGCCACGTTGAACTGCACCGAGGTCCCGAACGATGCGGCCTGCGACGACGGGAACGGCTGTACCAACGACTACTGCGGTAGCGACATCGGCTGCGTCTCTTACAACAACGTGGCGTCGTGCGACGACGGCAATCCGTGCACGGCGAACGACGTTTGTTCCGGTGGGGCCTGCGGCTCCGGTCCGGCCCTGGCGTGTGGTGGCGCGGGCGCCTGCGCGGCGGGTGGCGGCTGCCAGGGCTACGGGGCGACCCAAGCGGCGGCCGGCGCGAGCTGCCTTGACATTCTTACCAAGAGCAACGGGAGCGCGACGAGCGGTGTGTATTGGGTCGATCCGACCGGTGGCTCCACCGCAGACGCCTTCCAGGTGTATTGCGACATGGTCCGAGACGGCGGCGGCTGGGCGCTCGTCTTGCAAAACGTCGCCGCGGTCAAGCCGGGGCCCGATCCGACCTACGCGCAGATCGTCTCCAGCATCAATACGACCGGCGTCTTCGGCGCCAATTTGGCGGGGTTCGACGTGACGGTCGGCCTGTCTTATTGGCAAGCTCTGGGCAGCGAGATGCGCATCGAGGTGGGCACCGCGCCCCAGGTGGTGACCAAACAAGCGATCTACGATTATACGCTCGACGCGGCTAATTCGTACGCCATCTCGTTCGGCGCCGGAGGCGCGACCATCGGCGGTGTGGAGCCAGGCCTCAAAACCTACCATGCCGGCAGCGGCATGTCGACGAAGGACCACGACGTGGACGCGTCATCGTCGAGCTGCGCCCTCAACTACGGGTACGCCTGGTGGTACAAGTCGTGTTGGAGCGGGAGCTTCTGGGGCAGCCGCTTGGGTGGCTACCAGGACGCGCCGTTCTGGACCGGCTCGGCGTCGGACTACCACAACTGGGGCGCGATCTGGGTGCGCCCCGCCTGCGCGACCGACGCCGATTGCAATGACGGTAGGTTGTGCAATGGCATGGAGACCTGCAACGTCGGTCAGTGCGTGGCCGGCGCACCGCCCGTCTGCAACGACGGCATTGCGTGCACGTTCGACGCATGCGACGAGGTGCAGAATGCCTGTGTGGGCTTGCCCGACGACGGCGCCTGCGGAGGCGGTCTGACCTGTCAGCCGGGGGTCGGCTGTGCGTCCGCGCCCTCCGTCGCGCTGCAAGCGAGCTGCGCCGCAGAGCAGGCCACCTACCCAATGTCGGCGAACGGTGTGTATTGGCTCGATCCGACGGGAGGTTCACCGAGCGACGCCTTCCAGACCGTCTGCGACATGACGGGCGGCGGCTGGACCCTCGTCCTGCAAAACAACGCGAGCGTCGCCCCGGGCCCCGATCCGACCTACGCCGAAATCACCAGCAAGGCCAACGTCACGGGCGCTTTGACCCCGAACCTAGGGACCTTCGACATGTTCATGCGCACCGACCGTTGGAACGCGCTCGGCAGCCAAATGCGTGTGGAGGTCGGCACCTCGCCGTGGACGTTGAGCCACCAGGCGGTCTACCCCTATTCGCTCAACGCAGCGTCATCCTATGCCATCACGCTCTCGCCCGGCGTGGTGACCATCGGCAGCGGCGAGCCAGGGCTGAAGACCTACCATTCGGGTCAAGGTCTATCCACCAAGGATCACGACGTCGACGCCTCGTCGTCGAGCTGCCCGCTCACCTATGGCTACGCCTGGTGGTACAAGTCGTGTTGGAGCGGCAGCTTCTGGGGCAGCCGCCTCGGCGGCTACCAAGACGCCGCCTACTGGACAGGCTCGTCGACCGACTACCATGCCTACGGCGCCCTCTGGGTGAAGTAGGCGCGAAGGCTTCGAGCGCGTAGCGGAGCCTTTCGCGCGCCCGAGCGTCGCAGAGCTGCTTTCCGCGCTCGGCGCGGGAGACGTTCGTGTTAACGTTTGCAAAGCGAGCTCACATGCGCTCGTCGCCTTTCGTCGCTGTCCCGCCGCGTTCAGGAGGTGCTTATGCGATTCTTGCTTGTGGGTCCGGATCAGGAGGAAAACCTGTCCATTCGCTATCTGGCCTCCGCGCTGCACAGCGCGGGACACGTCGCCGACCTCGCGCGCTTCAACGATGCGAGCGACTCCGACGCTGTGGTCCAGGCTGCCCAGGGCTACGATTGGGTGGGTTTGAGCCTGTGTTTTCAATCCCGAGCGCGAGAGTTCCTCGACCTCGCGGCGCGCCTCGCACGTCTCGCGGGACCTCGGGTGCTCGTGGGAGGCCACTTCGCCACCTGTGCGCCCCGGGAGCTCCTGGAAGACAACCCAGCCATTCAGGCGATCGTGCTTCACGAGGGGGAGGACGCGATCGTCGATCTGGCCTCGGGCCGACCGCTCTCGGAGATTCCAGGCGTGTGGTTCCGGGGGCAAGACGGCGAGCTGCAGGAGAGCGCGAAGCGGCGCTCCAGGGAAGATCTCGAGTCGCTACCGTTCCCGGACCGCACCGGCCCCGTCCACATGTACGCGGGGGTGCCCACGAGCTACATGATGGGCAGCCGCGGCTGCGTTGCGACCTGCGACTACTGCTGCATCGTCACGCTGCACCGTCAGGTGCCCGGCAAGCGCTACCGGATTCGCAATCCGGAGAACGTTGCCGACGAGATGGCGGAGCAATACCACGGGCGAGGGATTCGCCAGTTCATCTTCCACGACGACAACTTCCTCGTGCCGAGCGTTTCACGCAACATGGAGCGTATCGAGGCCTTCGCCCGCGCCTGGGAGAAGCGCGGAATGAAGGACATTGGCTTCACGATCAAATGCCGTCCGCCGGACGCGCACCGTGACGTGTTCACCCGCCTTCGCGAGCTTGGGCTCTTGCGCGTGTTCTTTGGTATCGAGTCGTCCAGCGAGCTCGGGCTCAAGTCCATCGGCCGCATCCAGACCATCGAACAATCCGAGAGGGCCCTCCAGGTCACGCTCGAGCTCGGCATCTCAGCGCAATACACCATGATGATGTTCCATCCGGACGCGACCCCAGGGACCGTGCGTTCGGACATCGCCTTCATGCGGCGCCACATCGACCACGCGCTGAACTTCTGCCGAACCGAGATCTACGCCGGCACGCCGCTCTTGTTCCGGATGCAGAGTGAGGGCGGGCGCTGGCTGGCAAGGAACGCGGCGATGACGTCGTGGTACTCGGTGGACAGCTCGGG
>CAYLJT010000380.1:0-8162 GCA_964383995.1 uncultured Polyangiaceae bacterium | reverse complement strand
ACGGCAAAGATGAAGACTACGACTGAGCGAGCGGTGAGTGTGAAGCCCAGGGCCATGATCAACAGAGGGATCAGCGCGGCAGTGGGGGTTACTAATAAAACACTCAAATAGAGATCCATCAGTTGATTGGCCCACTCTTTAGACCCAAGCCAGAGGCCGACCGGGATACCGACACAAACCGCCGCACCCAGTCCCAAAAATAAAGCGGCGTTGCTGACCGCTAACGCCCGCCAAAAGGCCAGGTCACGGCTCAAGTCGAAAAGAGCGACCAACGTCTCAGAAAACGTCGGGAGCAACAAACTATTGCGAGCCCGCCCAAAAAACTCCCAAACAAGCAGCACAATAATAAGCGACAGAATCCGCCAACCCCATTTCCGAACGGGTCCGTCGTGGTGAGAAGTGTTGGCCAAAGTAACCGTCATGATTGGCAGAATTATCTGTTTACTTTCGACCTATTTCATCCAGGACAGCATTGAGGAAAGCAAGATCGACTACTTGATCGGCGGTGACACCCGCATCAAGATTGCCAGAAGCGGTCAAGAAATCCAGGGTGTATTTCACCGTCTCCGGAGTCAGGCCGCCATTGACATCCCACAGTTTGAGTGTCAGATCCGATTCCAACACTTTAGGCAAGATTGTTTCATCGATCTCAAGACGCTCCGAGATTTCTGCTTGGAGCGGTTGCGAGTTTTCGTAGACAGCCCGGTAGGTTTGCAAGGTCCACCGGGGCCGCAGGGCCCCGCGGGCGCCGATGGTGCGCAAGGTCCTGCCGGTGCGCAAGGTCCTGCGGGTGTACAGGGCCCTACCGGCGCCCAAGGTCCTGCGGGTGTACAAGGTCCTGCCGGCGCACAAGGTCCTGCGGGTGCACAAGGTCCTGCCGGCGCACAAGGTGCCGCAGGGCCCCAAGGACCCCAGGGACCTGCGGGAGCCACCGGCGCGACCGGCGCGACGGGCGCGCAGGGTCCCGCGGGTCCCGCAGGACCGGTCGGTCCGACGGGCCCTGCCGGAACCGGAATCGTGGCAACGACCTGCGCGGCTGGAACGGTGGTGACGGCGGTCGCCGCCAACGGCACCATCACTTGTGCACCCGTGGGAGGTTCCACCTTCCATACGGTGGTCTCCAGCTTGGGGTCGGCGTCCGCAGGGGGGCAATGCCACGCAACCGCCGCCTGCCCTGCCGGAGAAACGCTGATCTCCACCTTCTGCGGCCTGCAGTCCGGCGGCGCGAACCTCCAGAACACGACCATCGGCGGCACGTGCACGTACAACTGCTCAAGCAACTGCACTTGCTTGTCCACGGCCATGTGCGCCGCATCGGCGGTCAGCACCGCGGACGGCAGCACCCAATTCAACGCGGGCGTCAGTTGCAACGCGATCCACGCGGCCTTCCCTGCCTATACCTCGGGCACCTACTGGATCGATCCCAACGGCGGCTCCACCGTGGACGCCTACACCGTGGGTTGCAACATGACCACCGACGGCGGAGGCTGGACGCGAATCTACCAGGCTCCATCGAGCGCCCTTTCCACCACCACGCAGGACTACACCGTCACCGACACGGCGCTCCGCAACGCGGCCAGCGAGGCGCTCATCGGCTACGTCGACTCGTCGGGCGTCACCGTGTTGACCAATTATGCTCGCTTCGCCCTGCCCGCCGAGTGGAAGGTGCAGTCGCCGTTCAAGTACAGCAGCAGCGATGTGTCCGCGACCGTCTACGTCAATGGCGGCGCGGGCGTGGCCCAAACCCTGCGTTTTGGCAACTCCAACTTCTCGACTCAATGCGGCGACGCCTGGAACACGGCGTCGAGCTACGGTAGGCTGTGCATCACCAACACCGTGGCTCCCTTCTACTCGGGGTTCGCCGTCGCCGGCAGCGATCTGTGCGCGGCCAGCAACCAGTCGTACAACACCACGAGCTGTACGAGCAGCCTCCAGTTCACCATCTGGGTAAGGTAGGTAAGACGCCCTCCCGGACGCCGGGCCCCACGCACGGAGGAGCCCGGCCCGCGAGGGAGCGCCTCACTCACACGGCGCGGGCGTGGTAACGGTGTCGTAGGCGTCCTTCAGGATGAAGTTGCTTCCCCCCGTCGTCTCATCGAACAAGCCGTAGAAATAGCGGGTTTGGTTGGTGTTCGCGAGGTTCAACGTGTTCAGCATGGCGGTCCCCGCGCGGCCCGCGGCGCTCAAGGTCACGGGGGCGCCCTCAATCCAGCTAGGCGCCACGCCGCCCCAGGTCGCGGTGCGGTAGCTCGTTGTTTGATAGGCTATCCTGCGGCTCCACATCACGCGGACCTTGTTCTGGCAGTCCTGCGTCTTTGCGGCGACGCTGACGTAGGTCTGGTAGGTGGTCAGGTTCTGCTGGGCGAACGACGGCGAGCTCAGGCTCCCTGACACCCTGTACATGTCCGTGCTCGCGCTGAGGCCCGAGCCGGAGGAGGACGCGATGTAGAAGGTCCCGGCGTTCGCGTCCATCGAGAGTGAGTTGTGGCTGACGGCGCTCGAGGTCGCGAAGTCATACCAGGTGCTCCAGGTCCCGGCGCCGCGCTCCGAGAGGCGAATGCGCGTGATCGCCGGTGAAGGGCACCAGGGATCGCCGACCTCGTCCTCGAACTGGGCAATGCGCACGGTGCTCCCGGACACGGCGATCGACGGGTGAGATGCGGTAAGGGTCGCGCACCCCGTGCCTGCGGAGACGATCTCACCGGTCGGGAGGGAAGCCGTCAGGTTGGCATTGAAGGCCGCGTGATAGATCCAGCCGTTGGCCCACGCAAGGTACATGGTCGTGCCCGAAGCTGCCATGGAAGGCGTGTTTCCGACGCCTTGGTAGTTGGAGACGACGCGCACGGGCGTCGACCAGCTCGCAGGGTAGCCGATGAGGCTGCGGTAGTAGACCTCGCCGTTCGTGGTCCCGTAGTTCTTGATATAGGCGATGCCGATGCGACCATCGGATGACGCCGCGATGGTAGGCGTGCGCGAGGCCGAGCTGTCCACATTGAAGGGCGCATCCCAGCTAACCCCGTCGGCGGAAGACGAGTATTTGACGACGCCACCGACCGCCCATACGGCGTGGACCCGGCCCCCTGCGATCACGATTTTCTTGCCATTGGTGTCGAGCAGAGCGTCGCCGCCCGTAGCGGAGTAAGACGCGACCGGGGACGCCACGAAGGCTTGAGCCTCCTCGGCCACCGGCTCCACCCCTTGCTCTGCGTGATCGACCGCGTCCACCACGCAACCTGTAAGAGAGACCAAGAACGCAAACGCAATTGTACAACGAGACGACATACGTCCTCCTTCGTCGCCCGGACACCCCGACGCGACGTGGGAGATTGGACGGATCGCGCTGGTTTGCGTCATTACTTCGCACGCCAATTCGCTGGCTTTGGGCGCCAACCGCGCGCCCCCGTCCGAGACGCGGATTTCTCCCGGAGCGTCCGCGTTTCGACCTACGGCTCGTCACTTCACCTCGCGACCCCGAGCCCGTTTCGGTTATGGTGACGCCTCCCCATGGCCGAAGCACCCGACGTCGACACCACCCTGCGCGAAATCACGAGCCGCCTCAACGCCGCCGCAGCCGCGTTCGTGCCTTGGTTTCGCGAGCAGATGCCCGCACCTTACTTCGAAGACATCGACCCTGCCTCCCAGCAGGAGCATATGGGCGCCATCTTGGCCGTGCGCGCGGCGGGTCAGGAGCCGCGCCTGCGCATCCGCAGCACCGATGGCCGCCGCGTCACCTACGTGCTCACGCAGGATGCCCCCGGCACCCTCACCCACCTGATGCGCGAGTTCGGCGAGGCCCCGCTGCGCACCGCGAAGATCTTCTCTTCCAAGGACAAGCAGCTCGTCATCGACATCTTCGACGTCGGCGTCAGCCCCCCTTGCGACCGCGCCGACCCGCAGGTCGAAGCCAAATTCGAGGCTACCCTCGCCATGCGCGCCGAGCACGCCCGCAGCGCGCGGGCCAAAGGGCCCTGGACCGACGCCGAGCTAGCCGCCCACTTCGGCGCCCTGACCGAAGACTACGTCCGCGAATGCTCGCCTATTCGCATCCTGCTGAACGCCGACTTGGCAAGGGAAGCCCAACGCTCGGGGGGCGCCGTCGTGGTGCTGGAAGAGGCATCTTCCGATCGCTCGCGCATCAACTTCGCGGCCTCCGGCATGACCGGTCGCAGCATGCTGGAGCGCATCGCCAACCGCCTCGGCACCCTGCAGGTCAACATCACGCGCGCCTACGTCGACACCATTACGCCCCCTGGAGAGGAGCCCGTGCTCATCATCTCCGCCGTGGTCACCTCCCCCGACGGCAACCGCATCGATCCGGACTCGGCCCTGTGGAAGGGCCTGCGACGCGACCTTTTGCGCCTGAAATGGTTGGAGGTCACGACCACCGACCTGGCCTACCGCGCGCCCGGGCTCGGCCTCGGCGGGGCCGACGTGCTCTATTGCTACGCCGACCTCGCCCACCAGATCCTCGTCAAGGCCAATCGCTATCTGTACAGCCGCTCCCACATCCGCGAAATCGCCGTGGAGCGGCTCAGCCTCTCGCAGCAGCTCGTGCAGCTCTTTTGGGACCGCTTCGAGCCGAGCCAAGCCCTCGACAGCGAGGCCTACGAGCGACGCGCCGAGGCGTTGAGACAGGAGATCTCCGCCACCATCGACGACGAGGTGGCGACCACTGTCCTCACGACCATCCTCGATGCCATCACGGCCACCTTGAAGACGAACTACTTCGTCGACAACCGCTACCCCCTCGCGCTTCGGCTTTCGCCCGAGCCGATCTTCAAGCACTCGCCACGGCCCGAAATCCCCTACGGCGTCTTCTGGGTGCACGGCCGCGGCTTCAACGCCTTCCATATTCGCTTCCGCTCCACCTCGCGGGGCGGCGTTCGCGTGGTGCGGCCGGCCTCGAACGAACAGCACGTGCGGGAGTCCGAGCGGCACCTGGACGAGGTGTACGACCTTGCCTACGCACAACAGCTCAAGAACAAAGACATCCCCGAAGGCGGCGCCAAGGCCGTGATCCTGGTGTCCCCTGGACACGACGTGACCCCCGCGGTGCGGGCCTTCGCCGAGGCGCTGCTTGACCTCTTGACCAACGACGCCGCCACCGAGGGTCGCATCGTCGACCGTTACGGCCTGGAAGAGAGGCTGTATTTCGGCCCCGACGAGAACATCACCCCCGAGCACATCAACTGGATCGTGGCCCGCGCCAAGGCCCGAAGCTACCCCTTTCCAAACGCCCTGATGAGCTCCAAACCGGGGGCCGGGATCAACCACAAAGAGTACGGCGTGACGAGCGAGGGCGTAAACGTCTTTCTCGAAGCATGCCTGAAGGCGATTGGCATCGACCCGCGCGCACAGCCCTTCTCCTTGAAGCTCACGGGGGGCCCCGACGGCGACGTGGCCGGCAACGCCATTCGCATCGCGATCCGCGAGTTCGGCGCCCACGTGCGCATCGTCGGCATCGCCGACGGCTTCGGCTGCGCCGAGGATCCGGACGGCCTCGACCACGAGGAGCTATTGCGCCTGGTGCGCGAGAGCGCGTCGATCATCTCGTTCAACGTCGACAAGTTGTCCGCGAAGGGCAGGCTCGCGCGCGCCACCGACCCGGAGGGCACCCGCCTGCGCAACGAGATGCACAACCGCGTTGTCTCGGACGCCTTCGTCCCCGCGGGGGGGCGCCCACAGACCATCAACGGCAGCAATTGGAGCCGCTTTTTGCGCGAAGATGGCACGCCGAGCAGCCGTTTGATCGTGGAGGGAGCGAACCTTTTCATCACCGGTGAGGCGCGCCAGAAGCTGTTCGAGGCCGGGGTCTTGATCGTCAAAGACAGCTCCGCGAACAAGTGCGGCGTGATCTGCTCGAGCTACGAAGTCATGGGCAGCATGCTGCTGTCCGAGGAAGAGTTTCTGACCCACAAGGCGGTGTACGTCGAACAGGTGCTGGAACGGCTGCGGCGGGCGGCTCGGCTGGAGGCGGAGCAGCTCCTCGAAGCGCGGCGACGCTGGCCGCGCACACCGCTGTTCGAGCTGTCGATCCAGCTCAGCCGCGAGATCAACCGGCTGACCGACGCCATCGCGGGGGACTACGAGCGGCTGTGCCAGGTCGACCCGGAGATCGTGCGCGAGACGGTGCTCAGCCACGCGCCGCCGGTGCTGCGCGAGGTGGCCGGAGACCGGCTTTTCTCGGTGCTACCCGACACCTACCGCGCGCAAATCGTCTGTACGGGTATCGCCTGCGGCATCACCTACCGGGAAGGGCTCGACTACCTACGCGACACCCCGGACGCCGATTTGGCCGCGTTCGCCCTCGACTATGTGCGCCGCGAGCGCCGAAACCGCGCGCTGGTCGCCGAGGTGCGCGCCTCTTCCCTGCCCCACGCCCAGGAGATCGCCGCGGTGCTGCAGGTGGGCGGCACGCGAGCGGGCCTGCGCGGCGTGGGGTAAGATCTACGCCCCTTCGTACGACGTCGTGGTGACCGCGAGGCCCGCGGCGGGGCCGCCCCTCGACGATTGACAGGGAGGCCTTCGTCGAGGACCATGGGGTCATGACGTTTGCTCTGCGATCGCTGCCGTTCGTGCTCGCGTCGACCCTGCTGGCCGGCAACGCCCTGGCCCTGAGCCAACCGGATGGCACGCCCATTCCGCAAGGCAATGGGCTCTCCGGGCTGTTCGCCTCGCGCGGCGAGGCCATCGACGCCCTGGCTGACGCCAGCACGATGCCGGAGACCTTCGTGCCGAGCTGCGCCTTGACGTTCGAGGTGCTCCAGCGCAACGCCGGGTACAAGAACTCGTTTGGCTGGTACAACGTCACCGGGGTCAAGCCGACCACCGCCGAGCTCCACGAATTCTTGACCTGCAACGACGGCGTCGGCGTGGTCAAGGCCCTCGATATCAAGAACGATCCGGCCTACGCCGGGGGTGAGGTCGGCTTCTACCAAGCCACCGGCGGCTGCGCGACTTTGGCCAACTACGACTATCTGTTCTTCTCCGAGGCCAAGTACAACCCCGATGGCGCTGCGGCCAACCCCTTCATCCACCTGCTCATCTATAACAGCACGGTCACCCCCAAGGCCTTCTACTTCGGATGGGAAGATCTGCTGTCCGGGGGCGACAACGACTTCGACGATCTGACCACCTTCGTCACAGGCATCACCTGCTCCGGCGGCGGCGGCGCCTGCCAAACGGGCAAGCCTGGCATCTGCGGACCGGGAACCATGCAATGCCAGAGCGGCGTCCTGACCTGTGTGCAGACCAGCCAGCCTTCCATGGAAGTGTGCGACGGCGTGGACAACGACTGCGACGGCACCGTCGATATCATTGAAGGCATCTGCCAGGCCGAATACGTCTGCGACCAGGGGAGCTGCGTGCCCAAGTGCGACGTCGACGAGTTCCCCTGCCCACCCGACAAAGAATGCAACAAAGACGGCGCTTGCGTCGATCCGGCCTGCGTCGACACCGAGTGTCCGAGCGGCACGAAATGCGTCGCCGGCCAATGCCTGGCCCCCTGCGACAACGTGGTTTGTCCCTACGGTCAGGTGTGCGTGGTGGGAGCCTGCATCGACCCGTGCACCGGGATCACCTGCGACGCGGCCCAGGTGTGCGTGGCCGGCGCGTGCGTCGACCATTGCGATTGCACCGGCTGCAAAACAGGCGAGTCATGCTTGCCCACGGGCCTGTGCATCCCGGACCTGTGCGTCGGCGCCAACTGTCCTCCGGGCACCTACTGCGACGCCACCGGCGCCTGCGTCGACGCCTGCCTCGGCGCCGTTTGTCCCACCGGACAAATCTGCCAGTCAGGTCAGTGTGTCCCGGACAGCACGAGCTCGGGCGCCGGCGGTAGCGGGACGGGCGGCACCATCTTCGCCGACGGCGGCGGCAGCCCGAGCGGCGGAGCGGGCGGCGCCTCGTCGTCGGGGACGGGCGAGGGCGGCGGAAATCCAGCGTCGGGCGGTGAAGAGAGCGGCTGCGGTTGCCGCGCCGCGGGCAGCGACGAGAGCCCCGCTCACCTTGCCATGGTGTTGCTCGGCCTGACCACCTTGGCGAGCACCTTGCGCAGGCGTCGCGATCGGGCCCGCTAACGCGCCACGTAAAGCCCACGAAAGACCTACCCACGGCCGTCCGCCGCCGACCCTTGACACGGGGAAGGGCGCCCCCTAGCGTGC
>CAYLJT010000379.1:0-8171 GCA_964383995.1 uncultured Polyangiaceae bacterium | reverse complement strand
GTGATGGTCAGCACCAGGGACGTCATCGTTCGGCTGCTTCGAAGCCTGGGCTCGCGCAAAGAGGTCGATCAGTACCTCAAGCAATACAGCTCGGTCGATTCGCACAAGTTCGCGGTGACCAAGGTGGGCGGCGGCATTTTGGCCAAGGACGCCGATGCGCTGACGTCGTCCCTCTCGTTCTTGCGACATGTGGGGTTGCTTCCCATCGTGGTTCACGGCGCCGGCGCGGGCCTCGATCGCGCCCTCGAAACCGAGGGCATCCCGCTTCGCCGCATCGACGGCAGACGCGTGGTGGACGCGCGCACGCAAGAGCTAGCGCGTAAAATCACCCTGCGCGAAAACCTCAGTCTGGTTGAAAACCTGGAGCAAATGGAGACCCGCGCGCGGCCCATCACGAGCGGCGTTTTCGAGGTCGCGCCCGCCGACCCCTCGCTCGGCGCCGCGGGGGACATCACGGCCGTGCACACCGACGCGCTGGCCTCTTGTCTGCGCTCGGGCGTGTTGCCCATCGTCAGCGCCACCGGCGAGACCGCCGATGGCCGCCTGCTCTACATCAACGCGGACGCCGCGGCCTCGGCCCTGGCCAAGGCCCTTCAGCCCTACAAAATCATCTTCTTGAGCGATCCGCCCGGGGTCGTCGACGGCGACGGACACCTGCTGAGCGCCATCAACCTCGCCGAAGACTACGAGGCCCTCGAAGCCAAGCCCTGGATGAGCCCGCCGATGCGGCGTCAATTGGCCCAAATCAAGGCGATTTTGGACGAATTGCCCCACACCTCCTCGGTGTCCATCACCTCCCCCGACCGCCTCGCCAAAGAGCTCTTCACCCACACCGGTTCAGGCACCTTGATTCGTCGCGGCGAGCGCGTGGGCTTCCACGAGAGCTTGGCGGGCATCGACATCGATCGTCTCAGGGCCCTTTTGGAGCAGTGTTTTGCGCGGCGCCTCGACGAGCACTACTTCACGACCAAGCAGTTTTTCCGAATCTATTTGTCCGAGTCCTACCGCGCGACAGCCATCCTCACCCGGCAGTCCGAAATTCCTTACCTCGACAAATTCGCCGTCACCACCGAGGCCCAGGGCGCGGGCATCGGAGGCTCCCTGTGGGCCCGCATGAAGGCCGAGAACAAGAAGCTCTTTTGGCGCGCTCGCGTCGATAACGACGTCAATCCTTGGTACTTTCAGCAAGCCGACGGCACCCACCGCGAGGGGCGCTGGATTGTCTTTCACTATGGCCTGGATGGCTGGGACGAGATCCGCGCCTGTGTCGACTACGCCCTTCATCTGCCGGCCACGTTCTTCGATCATCCGCCCTCGGGCTCTCCCCCTCCAGCGAAAGAAAGCTAAGCATGGCGTCGACAAAGCCTTTGCGTGTGGGCCTCGTGGGTGCCCGAGGGTATGTCGGACGCGAGCTCGTACGGCTCTTGTTGCGCCACGAGCGCCTGTCTCTCGCGTTCGTGGCCTCGCGCTCCGACGTAGGAACGCCCATCGCCAAGCTGGTCCCCGGCGCCCCCGCCTCCCTGCTCGTGCAAGACCTCTCGCCGGAGGCCATCGCCGACCAGGGCGTCGACGCGCTGTTCTTGGCCCTGCCCAACAACCTCTCGGCCCCGGTCGTGGAGGCCATCGAGCGCCACGCGCCGAGCACCGTCCTTTTGGATCTCTCCGCCGACAACCGCTTCAACGACGCCTTCGTGTACGGCCTGCCCGAGCACCATCGCGATCTCTTGCGGGGCGCCCGCCGCGTCGCCTGCCCTGGTTGCTACGCCACCTCGATGGCCCTCGTGGTCAAGCCCGTGGCCCACCTCCTTGCCGCGCCGGCCGCCTGTTTTGGTGTCTCCGGCTTCAGCGGCGCGGGCACCACACCGTCCCCCAAAAACGACCCCGAGGTGCTCAAAGACAACCTCCTACCCTATTCGCTCACCGGCCATCTCCACGAGCGCGAGGTGACGCGCCACGCCGGCCCCGTGTTCTTCATGCCCCACGTCGCGCCCTTCTTTCGTGGCATCACGACGACCGTGTCGCTCGCGCTCCGCGAGCCCATTTCCAAGGATCAACTGCGCGCCATTTATGCCGGCGGGCTCATGGGGGAGCCGCTTGTCTCGGTCACCGAAGACATCCCCCTGGTGTCCAATGTCCGAGACAAACCGTTCGCCGTGTTGGGCGGCATCGAGGTCTCCGCGGATGGTCTCCACGCCGTCGTCGTGTCCACCCTCGACAACCTCTTGAAGGGCGCGGCGAGCCAGGCGCTCCAGGCCGCGAACCTCGCCCTCGGTCTCTCCGAAACAATGGGAATCTTGCCATGGCCAGCGTAATTTGGGACAAGAAGGGTGCGGCCGTCGACGCACAAATCCAAGGGTTTTTGGCCGGTGACGACGTGGTCTGGGACCGCCAGCTCTTCCTCCACGACATCCGCGCTTCCAAGGCCCACGTCCATGGTTTGGAGCACATCGGCGTCTTGACCACCGCCGAGTCGGCGCTCATCACGGAGGAGCTCGACGGCCTCTCCCGCGCCTTCTCCGAAGGGCGCTTTGTGCTCGACGACCGTTTCGAAGACGGTCATTCCGCGATCGAGGCCCACCTCATCGAGCGCCTCGGCGACGTGGGTAGGCGCGTGCACACCGGGCGCAGCCGCAACGACCAAGTGCTCGTCGCCCAGCGGCTCTACCTGCGGGAAGCCATGCTGAGCCTCGGGAGCCGGACCTTGGAGCTAGCCGAGGTGTTCTTGCGCCGGGCCAACGCCCACAGCCAAGTCCCCATGCCGGGCTACACGCACATTCAGAGGGCTGTGCCTTCGTCGGTGGGCCTGTGGCTGGCGGCCTTCGCCGAGGCCATGTTGGACAACACCGAGCTTGCCCTCTCTACCCGCGCGTTCCTCGACTCCTGTCCGCTCGGCACCGCCGCCGGATACGGTGTCAACCTACCTCTCGATCGGGAAGGTGTCGCCAAAGAGCTCGGCTTCGCCCGCGTGCAGCTCTCCCCCATGTACGCCCAAAACAGCCGGGGAAAGTTCGAAATTCAGGCCCTGACCGCGCTCGCACAAACGCTCTCCGACGTGCGCCGTTTCGCCTGGGATCTGTCGCTCTTCACGACCGCCGAGTTTGGCTTTGTCAGCTTGCCACCCGAGCACACCACCGGATCGTCCATCATGCCCAACAAGCGCAATCCGGACGTGGTGGAGCTCTTGCGCGCGGCGCCTGCGGCGGTCTGGGGCGCGATTGTCGAGGTGCAGGCGGTGCTCTCGCTGCCCTCGGGCTACCAGCGCGATTTGCAGGCCACGAAGGCCCCCGTGCTGCGCGCGATCACGTCGGGCATGCTGGCGCTCTCGGTGGTGCCCGACCTCGTCGCCCGCTTTCAGCTCAACGAAGACCGCCTGCGTGAGGCCATCAGCCCCGATATGTACGCCACCGATCGCGCGGTGGAGCTGACGGCCTTCGGTGTACCCTTCCGTACGGCCTACAAACAGGTCGCCGAAGAGCTCGACAAGCTCCAAGACCGCACGCCGGAGGACAGCCTCCGCGCCCGCGTGTCGCTCGGCGGAACCCACGCCCTCGGCCTGGAACGGCTGGAAGATCGCCTCTCCACGCTTCGCGCCCAGCTCGAAGCCGTCGTCCTGACCGAGCCCAAGGGGCCCGCTTCGCTTTGATTCCGCGCAAGAGCTACCACCCCTGGTTGATGCTTTTGCCAACCCTGTTGGTGCTCACGGCCTTTTTTGTCTACCCGCTGCTCCGGGCCGTCTACGACAGCCTCTTCGCCTGGGACATGCTCACCCCGCCCCGCTACGTCGGGGCGGACAACTACCGCGTGTTGGCCGAGTCCGGCGACCTGACAGGCATCCTCGGTCGCACCCTCGCTTACAGCTCTATCGTGGTCGTCGGCTCGATGTCCTTGGGGCTTTTCTTGGCCGTGTCCCTCAATCGAAAAGGGCGCATTTTCGCCTTCGTTCGCGCGGCCGTCTTCAGCGCCTACGTCGTGTCTTGGGTCGCCGTCGCCCTGCTCTGGATGTGGCTCCTCGACGCGGACGGCGGCCTCGTCTCCGCCGGTTGGATGGCCCTCGGCGGCGAGAAGATCGCTTGGCTGGGCGATCCTGACACGGCCCTCTACACGTTGGCCGCGGTGAGCATCTGGAAGATCACCGGCTACGCGCTCGTCATCTTTCTAGCTGGCCTCCAAGACATTCCAGAAGAGTTGCACGAGGCCGCCGCCCTCGACGGCGCGGGGCCCTGGCGCCGCTTCGCGCTCATCACCTGGCCGCTGCTCCGCCCCACGGCCGCGTTCGTCGGCACAACAAGCCTCATCCTGTCTTTCCAGGCCTTTGACGTGGTGCGTGTCATGACGCAAGGCGGGCCGGTCAAGTCCACCACCATCTTCGTGTATGCCATTTACGAGCAAGTGTTCATGAACCTGCGCGTGGGTCGCGCCAGCGCCTTGACGGTGGTCTTCTTCGCGGTCCTCGTGGTGCTCACGACCCTCCAGCTCTGGGCCTTCCGCGCGGCCTCGCGCGGGCCCTTGGGAGCCCGATCATGACGTACGAGCGCGGTGGCCTGCGCGCGGTGCTGTCCACGACGCTGCTCGTGTTGGTGGCGATCCTGTGGCTCGGCCCCTACCTCTGGATGACGCTGACCTCCTGGAAGACACTCCCCGAGATCGTCAGTGCGCCGACCTACCCCTGGCCCGCATCCCTCGACTGGAGCGCCTACGAAGAGGTGCTGACGCAGATGCCCGTGGGGCGCTATCTCTTCACCTCGGTGTTCGTGGCGGTGGCCATCGCCAGCCTGCAAATCCTGTTGGCGCTGCCCGCCGGTTACGCCCTCGCGAAGCTCTCTTTCGTGGGCAAAAAGCGGGCGTTTGCCCTGGTCCTCGCCTGTCTGCTCATCCCCACGCAGCTCACCTTCGTGCCCGTCTTCTCGCTGCTCGGCTCGATTGGCTTGGTCAACACCGTAGGTGCCTTGATTGTGCCCTTCGCGGTGAGCGCGCTCGGCACCTTCCTGATCCGTCAAGCGCTGTTGTCGGTGCCGAACGAGATCATCGAGGCCGCGCGCATGGACGGTGCTAGTGAGTGGCGCATCATCTACGGGGTGTTGGCGCCGATGCTGCGCCCGACGCTGGCGAGCCTGTTCCTCTTCAGCTTCGTTTACCACTACAACGACTATTTCTGGCCCCTCGTCATGACCACCGACGATCGCGTCCGCACTCTGCCCTTGGCCATGGCCCTGCTCCGCGAACAAGGCACCGGCGTGAGGTGGCATGTCGTCATGGCCGGCAACGTGTTGCTCAGTCTCCCCGTATTGGCCCTCTTCGCGGTGGCCCAGCGCCACATCCTACGCGCGGTCACCTCGCGGGTCGCCTGAGGTGGCGCGTCGGCGGCCCACGCCTTGCACCAGCGGTCTCGCAAGCACCCGGCAAGCAGGCATTTGGTGCCAAATTGCGCCACAGGCTGTGCCAGCGCCGTTCTGGAGGCTCCCATGACCCCGAAAACCTTTTCTTACGCCAAGCTCGGTTTCGCGCCCATTCTCCTCGCCCTGGCCGTCGCAGGCTGCTCCGATGGGGCCGTCCCGGCGGCGAAGGGCCCCGGCACGAGCGACCCGGGCACCCCCACGACGACCCAGCTGCCTCCCGACCAGCAGGCCGAGCTCGAAGCGATCCAGTCCCAACTGGCAGCTTGCGATGGCCTCAGCACACAAGACTTCCTCGCGGCGCACGCGCTGCCCCAAACAGCCGGCATCAACTACGACCCTTCGTCGGCCAAGAACCTCGACCTCATTCAGGCATCTTCCCTGGCCCTCTCCGACGACGAGCTGGCGGCCCTCGGCACCAAGGGCTTCGTCATCTCCGACCCGAAGCGCTTCCCCACCTTCGTCTACGGCTACGAGTCGCTCTACGCGCTCGACCTGCCGCTCTACGTCTCCGCGGACTCGATCCTGTACGCCGTCCACCGCTCCTTCGACTCCGTCCTGGCGGCCCTCGAAACCCACGCGATGATCGGCGAGCTCGACGGCATGCTCTCCGAAATGCGCGCCTCGTTGGCCGCCGGCGGCGCCTCCAGCCTGGGCGCCCAAGCCCGCGCGGATGCCGACTTCTACATCGCCGTCGCGCACTCGCTCTTGATGGGTCAGACCGACGCGCCCGTGGCCGGCGGCTCGGCCGGTGACATTGCCACCTTCGTCGCGGGCGCCAACGCGGCGGCGGGCTTCGGCTCCGTCAAGCTCTTTGGTGTTGTCCGAGACGTCGACTTCTCCCAATTCAAGCCCCGCGGCCACTACACCGACTCCGAGGAGCTCTCGCGCTATTTCCGCGCGATGATGTGGCTCGGGCGCATCGACATGCGCCTGATCGAGACGCAGCCCGATCATTCGCAGGTGTTCAACCGTCGTCAGCTCGAAGGCGCCTTTGCGCTCGGCGCGTTGATGAAAGACACCACCGAAAAGCACTGGACGCGCATCCACGACACCATCGGCGGCTTCGTGGGTCAGCCCGACTCGATGACGCCCCCCGAGCTGACACGCCTGCTCTCCGACCTCGGTGTCTCGGACCCGGCCGACGTCGCCAACATCGCCGACGACGTCGTGGCCCAGGCCATCATCGACGGCGGCTATGGCACCCAGAAGATCTCCAGCCACATCATGATCAACGGCACGGGCGAGGGCACGATGCCGCTGTCTTCCTCGTTCTTGGTCTTCGGTCAGGCCTACGTCATCGACTCTCACGTGTTCTCCAACGTCGTCTACGACCGCGTGGGCAAAGGCACCATCATGCGCATGATGCCGAATCCCCTCGACGTGTCTTTTGCGGCCCTCAAAAACGATCAGGCCGCCTCGATGTTGAAGCCCGAGGTCGAGAAATTCGGCTACGCGCCCGATCTGTGCGCGATGCGCACCTTGGTCGACGCCCACGGCGAAGAGCACTGGCAGTCGAGCCTGTACAACCTCTGGCTCGACTCGCTGCGCGCCCTGTCCCCGTCCACGGACGATCTCAACGATCCGGCGCAAGCGGGCCTGCCGTCCCTCATGGCCACCGAGGCCTGGGGTCGCCGCATCGCCAACACGCAACTGGCATCTTGGGCGGAGCTCCGTCACGACACCATCCTCTACGCCAAGCAGTCGTACACGGGCGGAGCGAGCTGCGAGTTCCCGGACGCCTACATCGATCCTTACCCCACGTTCTACAAGGCCGTGTCGACGTACGCGCAAAAGGGCAAGGCGATCGTCTCGGGCCTCGATATCAGCCTTCCCGCCTGGATGCCCTCCATTCCTGACTATTTCGACCACCTGACCGCGGCCGCGGACACGCTCACCGAAATGGCCGAATACGAGCGGACGGGTACGCCCTTCTCGGTGGAGCAAATGGACTTCATCAATCAAGCCGTCGCCATTCAATGGGGCTGCGGCGACCCCGCGGGCGCG
Organism: uncultured Polyangiaceae bacterium; assembly: GCA_964383995.1. Classification (GTDB taxonomy): domain Bacteria; phylum Myxococcota_A; class Polyangia; order Polyangiales; family Polyangiaceae; genus CAYLJT01. The sequence goes on along the minus strand of CAYLJT010000379.1, from coordinate 771 downwards.
GATGGTTGGTATCCAGGCCTGTTCTACGATGTGTTCAAGAGCGTCGAGCAAGACCCGACCATCGCCGATGTTCACACCCAACCGACCGACGAGGCGGGAAACGACGTGGGTCGCGTGTTGCACGTCGGAACGGGCCTCGCGCGGCTCATGGTGGTCACCGTGGAGACCTGCGATGGCCCGCGCGCCTACGCGGGGCTCGCGTCGTCGTACTTCGAGCAGGTCACCGAGGACTACGAGCGTCTCGACGACGAGACCTGGGCTGATGACCTGAAGGCGGGTCACCCGGACGACGTGCCGTGGATGACCGACATCGTCGTCCGCTGATTCTCCCCGTGCCCTGAGTCGCCTCCCCGCGGCTCAGGGCCCTTCTACGACGGGTCTCCACGCTTCTCCCTCGACGGCTCTCGGCGGGGGGGGCGAAGCGCGGAGCCTGTCATTCGGACTCTTCTTCCGTCTCCGATTCCGACTCGGCCTCTTCGACGGCGGCCTCTTTGGCGGTCGCTTTGGCGGTCGCTTTGGCCGCCTTGCCTTTGCCCTTACCGGCGCCGACGGGGGGCGTGTTGCGTGTGCCCTTGCCGACGGCCTGCGGGTGGCCAAAGGGGTAGGCGGCGGTGCCCGCGGCGGATACGCCTAGGCGCGGCTCGTCCGAGTCTTCCGAGGGTCGCGGGGGCGCCGTGACGGGGCGCGGCGCGCGCAGTCGGTCGAGCAGGCCACCCTGCGTCCAGATGCTCACATCGCCGAGGATCTTCGTGCGATTGGCCATGCGGCGCA
>CAYLJT010000378.1:0-8186 GCA_964383995.1 uncultured Polyangiaceae bacterium | reverse complement strand
CAACCTGCTTCTGCAGTTCTTCTTCGAGGAGCCGACCGCGTTCTGGTTTCGAACATCTCCGGCGCCGCCAATCGAAGCCCGGTAGGGCTCGAACGCGTAGAGGCTTGTGCGCCCTCGCCCCGCGGGGAGCCCTTCGCCCACGTGGGCAGGCCTTCCAAACGAGTTGCTCCGCCAAGACAGGACACGCCTCGGCGCGGCCTCGGCGCCGAACGGCACGCCGTCTTCGTGGACGCACACCTTCCGCGCGACGCTGCCCTACAAAACAAGAACGGCCGCGTCACGAGTGACGCAGCCATTCCAAGCCGCCGAGCTGCTCGGGGTCAGCCTAGTACCGCATCCCGCTACTTCGTAGCGGCGCTTCGCGCAGGCCGCGTTGCGGCCTGGATGCGGTCCTATCGGTTCGGTTGGGGCTGCGCCCCAAACCCCGGCCGCACTTCGTGCGGCGCCAGCCCTTCGTCCCGCAACGAACTTGCGGGACGAAGCACTAGTGCCTTGATTCGACTGAATCAACGCACCAGGCTGTCCTCGAAAAGCACCTTCCCCCCATCCCCCCCACGGCCTGCTCTCAGAGCGCGAAGCCCTTGAGACGAGCGCGGAGGTTCGCGAAGAGTTGCTCGGCGCGCGCGAGACCGAGGTCGAGCGCGAGCGACACGAACTGCTCTTCCAAGCCACCAGCAGCGGCCTTGGCGGGCGCGGCGGCGGCGGGCTTGCGGGCCTTGCGGGTCGCCTTGGGAGCGGCGGCCTTGCGGGCCTTGCGCGCGGCCTTGGGGGCAGCGGCGGGGGCGGCGGCGGGCGCAGCAGCCTTGGCTTCCGCCTTGGGAGCAGCGGCCTTCTTCGCGCGGGGGCCACGACGACCCTTGGCCTTGGCGGGGGCAGCAGCTTTGGGAGCCGCGGCGGGCTTGGCAGCGCCGCCCTTTTCCTTGGCTTTCCGGTCCAGCGAACGAAGCTTGTAGACGTAATCCTCGCTGATGGAGTACCCGGCTTCTTTCGCTTTGGTCACGAGCTCGCGGGTGGGCATGTCAGGAAGACTGCGGATGAATTCTGCTTTGGTCATGGTCTTGAGTTTCCTCTTAGTCGCTGGAAACCAGGTTGGCTTCCATAGCTGTGACCAAACCATAAGTTTCAATGTCATTCAAGAGGAGTTTGAAAAAAAAACACCTGAGGAGTTTTTTCCATCGAAGTCGGCCGCGCTCCCCGACCCATGCCTCTTCTCTGGAAGACCCCCTCGTCACACCTTCGGACCCAAACCGTCCTGAGCTTACCTCGGGCCGCCGCCCCCGGCATTTCGTGCGCGATCGCGTCATGGAAGAGGCCCTTCAGGTTTGTCCGAAGCTTCCCTGGAGGGGACCTGCTTCAAAAACTTGACACCCGGCGCCCCGCCTCGACGCGCCTCCCCTTGACCCCACCGCCCCTGCGAGCTCTCCCCCTTGCCTCCCGCTTCTGGGAGACCGACCGCACCCACAACAACCGGGCGCGGCCGGATTTCCGTCCCGGACCTACAGCGACATGCCCTTCAGGCGTTTGCGGAGCTCGGCGAAGATTCCTTCAGCGCGAGCGAGGCCGAGGTCGAGGGCCATGTTGATGAACTTCGCTTCCAACCCTCCCGCGGCGGGAGCGCTCGCGGCGGGAGCGGCGGCGCGCTTCCGACCACGCTTCGTCGCCTTGGGCGCGGCCGCCTTTCGCCCGGCCTTCTTCGCCTTGCCGGCAGCCTTCTTACCAGCCTTCTTCGCCCGCTTCTTGGCGGCCTTCGGCGCAGCCGCCGACTTTGCCGCGGCCGGCTTGGCGGCGCCACCCTTCGCCTTACGGTCGAAGGAACGAAGCTTGTAAACGTAGTCCTCGCTGATTGTGAACCCGGCCTCTTTTGCCTTCGCCACCAGATCGCGGGTGGCAAGATTGGGGAGGCTGCGAATAAATTCGGCTTTGGTCATGGCGTTCAACTCCTCGGAGGCGTTGGAAAGAGCCTTTTGAAAGTCCAGTTGACTTCCGGGAGAAAACAAAAACACAACTTACCCAACTCGACAAGGCAGTTTCAAGCTTGGTTGCAACAATTCCGCCCGTCTCGGCAATCCGCCCTCCCTCCTTTGCCACATTGCAGAAGTGAACGACTCCCATGGACGGCCAAGGCCTGGAAACTTTCCGGCCCTTGTTTTTGAGCTGGAAGGGGCCTCGCCAACTGCTTTGGTGCCGATAGGACAGGACGACGCCCCCGCCGCTGCCGGTCGCCCATCCCAGCGGGCTGGCACCGGGCTCGGCGGAACCGACCGTTCGGGACGACAGCTTAGGAGGGTCGACGAGCGCTCGGCCGCCGCCCGCACCTCGATCGGTCGGAACGACAGCCCCCTTCCTCGATCCCGCCGAGAATCGAGCGCTAGCTCAGGTGCGGTGGCCTTCGCCCGAACCCTAAGCTCGCGCCTCGGGCTCGCGGCGCGTTGCTCCGAGCGAAGCGATGCAAGAGCGTCGAGCGCTCGCGCCGTTCCAAAGCAGAGCGCGCCCAAGGCTGGAAACGTCGGACTAATCGGGAAAGAAAGGTTCGTCAGATGGGGTCGGGCGCGGGCTGCGCCTGCCTTCCTACGGCGTCTTTACGGCTCGGCACCACAGAACTTAAACAATAACAAGTCCTAATCTATCGAGGTCGGCAACTTTTCCTTCCGCGCCACCCGAACATGGCCAGGCAAGCGCCGAGGTAGGCTCACGCCTCGCGATGGATGATCGACGAGACCCGGTTGTGCGTCATGCGCCGCGCTTGCTCTTACGGGTGGCGCGCGCGCTCGCGGCGCTCCGCTGCGCAGGGGGCGCTCCGCGGCAAACGATGCGCAAGGCAGCTCGCATCTCCTCGCGGTACTCGCTCGGTAGCGCGACCTTGTGCTTGATTCCGGAGGAAACGAAATAGAGGTGCTGCGCAAGCTCCTTCGCGGACACGCCTACCTCCTTCCAACGGTCTGCTATCCCCGCTGTCCGCAAGGTCCGCGCGACGTCGGCGACGAAGCCGCGCTCCATGTCGGCGACCACGGACCCGAGCAGCTCCACCGCTGTCTCCAAGAGCTCGGCCATGTGCGTCTTGCTTGCGCGCAACGTTGGCGCGCCATGGAGGGCCTCGAAGGCACGGAGCAAGCGCGCCTCGACATCCGCACCTTCAACGAGCAGCGCAGCGCGGGAGGCCGCCCTTACTCCCTCGATGAGGTGCGCGACGGCGGCCTTGAACAGAAGCTCCTTCGTCGGAAAATGGAGATAGAGCCCCTGCCGCGAGAGCCCCGCCGCCCGCGCGATGTCGTCCATCGAAGTCTTCTTGAACCCGTAGCGGTGAAATACCTCCACCCCCACGTCAAGGATCGCCGCGCGTCTCTCCGCGCCTTTTTCAGCGGGGCTGACCATCTGGAACATCTCCCGTTCGGCTTACGACCGCGCCTTCGCGCCGCAGCCCGAAACCTCGAGCTTACTTCGTGGGCGCGAGCCTAGGCCACCGCCTTCGACAAGGAAGGAAAGGGAAAGCGCAGCCCTGTCAGCTCTTCGCTCACACGCCACAAGCGCTCGGCGCTCGCGACGTCTTGCGCGCGCTTCGAGATGCGCGCGGGCGCGGGCGGCCCCTTGATCTCCTGGAAACCTCCCGGCCCAAAGTAGCTACCTCCAGGGGCTCTGGCGTCGACCGCCGCGCGGAGCGTTGGGAGCGCGCCGTCGGCGGGCTTCATCGCGAAGTGTGGATTCAGCCAGCGAAAGAGCCAGGCGGTGCGTTGCAGATCGGTGGCGGTCCAACCTGGGTGCGCCGCCGTCGCAATGACGCTGGAGCCCGACGCCGCGAGCCTGCGCTGCAGCTCCAAGGCGAACATCATGTTCGCCAATTTGCTCTGACAGTACGCAGCCCACGCGCGGTAGCGGCGCGTCTGCCAATTCAAGTCGTCGAAGTCGATGCGCCCCATGTTCTGCGCTGTGCTGGAAACGATGACGACGCGCGCAGCGGGCGTGCGCAGCACGAGGGGCAAGAGACGCGCGGTCAGCGCGAAGTGCCCGAGGTGGTTCGTCCCGAACTGAAGCTCGAAGCCCTGTCGTGTTCGGCCGAGCGGAGGCACCATCACGCCGGCGTTGTTGATGAGGAGATCGAGGCGGTCGTGGCTCGCGCCGAAGTCCTGCGCGAAGGCGGCGACGGAGTCGAGGTCGGAGAGATCGAGCTCCATGGCCGTGACCTTTCCGCTGGGGCGCTGCTCCGTGATGGCGTCGCGCGCCGCGTTGGCCTTCTGCATGTTGCGGCAAGCGAGCACGACGTCGGCGCCGCGCAGGGCGAGCATGCGCGCCGTTTCAAGGCCAATGCCGGTGTTGGCGCCGGTGACGATGGCGGTGCGTCCGGTCTGATCGGGGATATCGTTGAAGGTCCAAGTGTTCATGCTGGGCTCTGAGACGTTGTGTACTTTGTGTGCATAGTTGACAACCTATGCACATCTTGTCAAGTCGTAAACCAAACCGGCGCTCCAGCGTTCGCCCGACCAGCCGGCTTTCGGACCGCAGCAAGCGGACGCTCGCGCGCGGTAGCGCCGAATGCGCGTGCCGCGGTGCCGCCCAAGACCGGCGCGGTTCTTCGCCCGTCAGCGAAGCCGACAACCTAAGGTAGGGCGGAGACCTCGGCGCGAGAGACAGACTGCGCAGCTTCTCTGCGACTTGCTAGTACCGCGCTTCCATCGAAACGATGGGTGCTTCGCACGGGCGGCTGCGCCGCCCATCGCGGTACTAGCTCGGTCTCGTTGGGCTTCGCCCCAAACCCCGGAGCCGCTGCGCGGCTCTCTAGCGCCGCCCAACCCAAGGCTCATCCATGGCAACACTTCTGACGGGCGGCACTAGGTTTGCTCCGTGCCGGTCGGCGGCGCGGGGGTCTCTTCGCGCGGGAGAGGTGGCAGGGGCGCAACTGCGTAGGAGTCGAAGAACGCCAGGGCAAGCGCGTTCTTCGTCACGACACCGAGGGGCTCCTTCGTTTCCGGGTCCACAACGATGACCGCCTCCACGCCGTCGTCTGCCAGCCCCTTCGCCAGGGTCGGAAGGTCTGCGCCCTGCTCGACCGTGGGCGCGGGACGCGCCACGTCGGCGGCGATGAGGATCCTCTGCAGGTCCTCGTCGCGTGAGAGCTCGTTGAGGTGCTCGGGGAGGACCACGCCGAAGCTGCCATCGCCGAGACGGACGATGTACGCGTTGACCGTCCCCTCCAACAGCTCGCTGACGAGCTGGGTGACTCCCGCGGCGGCGGCGATCACGACCGCCGGTACCATGAGGGGCCCCGCGCGCAGCTCGACCTTCGGGCCTGGACGCAAAGAGCTGCCGCTGTACGCATCGGTAGGCGGCGCAGCGCGCGCGTGGGCACGCACCAGGTCGCTCATCGCCAACGTGCCGACCAGGTGAGTCTCCGCCGAGGGATCCACCGCCAAGAGCTGTCTTACCCCGAGATCGTTCATGCGGACGATAGCCCGCAGCAGCGTGGCGTCACTGCGGATCACATGACCTGGCCGCATGAGCGTCGTGACGGGATCGGTCGGCGTCATGGCGGCGCGGAGCTGAGCCACGGGCACGACGCCGATGATGGCCATGTCGTCATTGACGACAGGCAACTGCGTGAAGTTGCGACCGGCGACCATCGCCACGGCGTCAGCGATGGTTTGGGTGGGCGCGGTGGCGATCACCGCAGAGGTCATGGCGTCCGAGACTTGGAGCTGCTCCAGCACGTGGACGGGCGGTGCGGAGTGCGGCAGGAACACGCCGTCTTGCGCCAGGAGCGCCTCGTAGATCGGCATGGGTCGCCAACGCCGCGCCACGACGTACGACATCATGTTGGCCAACATCAGCGGTAGGACCAGACCATAGCCGCCTGTCATCTCGAAGATGATGAGCACCGACGTGATGGGCGCGCGGATGACGCCCGCGAACACGGCGCCCATGCCGACCAGAGCGAAGGCGCCGAGCTGACTGCTCTCGTGATCCAAGACGTAGACGTCGGCATGACCGACGGCGCCGCCCACCATCGCGCCGATGAATAGCGCGGGCGCGAAGATGCCACCCGCGCCTCCGCTGGAATAGGAGAACACCGTGGCGACAAGCTTGACGATGCAAAGGACGACCAGCACCTTGAGCTCGAGCCTGCCCGCGAGCCCCTGCCCAAGGGTCTCGTAGCCGCCCCCTGTGACACCTTCAGAACCGAGGAAGCGGAGCACCAACACGGCCAGCACGCCAGTCACGAGACCGCCGACCGCGGGGTGCGTCCAGCGCGGGATCACGCGCAGATGCCGGAACCAATGACGCAGCTTGAGCAGCCCGTCGGTCAGGGCCACCGACACGACCGCGGCCGCGATCCCGAGCAGTGCGTAGAAGATGAGGGAGGACGGATGATCGAGACCGTAGGCCTGTTTGACCTCGATGACCGGATGAACGCCGAGGATGCCTCGTTCGATGACGGCGGCCAGCGCGGCGGCGACGACGACACCGGAGAGGACCGCTTGATCGAGGGTGCCGACGATCTCCTCGATGGTGAAGGTGACGGCCGCGACGGGTGCGTTGAACGCTGCGGCGATGCCCGCGGCCACGCCGACCGGCGTCAGCCTGCGCATGCTGCGCGGTGGTAAGGAGGTGACCCTGGCCAGGGTGCTGGCCGCGCCGGCGCAGATCTGAACCGTGGGACCTTCCCGCCCGAGCGACGCGCCGGAGCCTATTTGCAGGGCGCCGATGATGAACTTACCCAGGGCGTCGCGGAAGCGGACCCGCCCGCCTTCGACCGCGAAGGCTTGCTTGACCTGCGGGATGCCCGAGCCCCGAGCGCCGGGGACGAGCCAGGTGAGGGCCGCCCCCGCCAGCAGGCCGCCCACGGTAGGAGAGACGATCGTCCAGACCATCCAGGTCCAGCCCGGCTGGTGGAGGGCGCGGTCGATCAGCAGCGCCTCGGCGGCGCGGATGGCAAGGTGGAAGGCCACGGCGACGAGACCGCATACGACGCCGACCGCCAAGGTGAGCGTAAAGAGGTGCTGCGCCTCGTTGGGTAGGTGGCGCAGCACGAACAACCGAAAGGCCACGCGCACCGCCGCCAAACGCGGGCGGATTCCGAGGATTTGCGACCAGGTTTGCTCTGTGAGGCCGCGGGGCGAATAACGCGACGGGGGAGGCTCCCCGCGTTCGTCGTCTTCTTGCTTGGACACGGCTAGCCTCTTACCACGGTAACCACCGTAAATATCACGTAGCAAGCCACGGCGACACCGCCTTCGGCCCGCGAAATCGTGCGTTCGGTGCGGATAAAGAGGGCCGCGAGGGCGGTCATGACAAACAGCGCCGTCACGTCGACAGCCAGGGCGCCGAGGGGCATGTCGACAGAGCCCGCGAGGGCGGCCGCGCCGAGACACAAGAGGACGTTGAAGATGTTCGAGCCGATGACATTCCCGACGGCGATGTCGGAGTGGCCACGACGCGCGGCGATCACGCTGGTCACGAGCTCGGGCAGGGAGGTTCCGACGGCGACGATGGTCAGACCCACCAACCTGTCGCTCATGCCAAGCCAACCCGCCACGGACACCGCGCCTTCGACGAAGAGGTGACCGCCCGCCAGGAGCACGCCGAGCCCGACCACCGCCGTTCCGAAAGCCTTCCATGAGCTCTTCGGGTTGGGCGCGCCGGCCGCGTCCGCCACTTCGCTGGTCGTCTTTGCGTCGGCCCGCGCGGCCGCCACGATCGCGGTGCTGCGCGCGGCGCGCACCATCCAGGCAGTGTAGATCGCGGCGGTGAACAAGAGCCCAGCCGCCTCCGCGACATGGATGCTTCCATCCAGCAAGACCAACGGAATGAGCGCTGCGCTGACGACGAGGACCGGGAGCTCGCGCTTGGGAAGAGCACCGTCTACCTTCGCGGGGCGGATCAGCGCGGCGATGCCCAGGATGAGCCCCACATTGGCCACGTTGGAGCCGATGACATTGCCGAGCGCGACCTCGCCATGCCCCCCCGCCGCGGCCTGAACGCCGACGATCACCTCGGGCGCGGAGGTGCCGTAGGCGACCACGGTAAGACCCACCAAGATCTGCGGAACCCGCAGGGCGAGGGCGAGGGCAGACGCGCCCCCCACGAACCACTCGGCGCCGAAATAGAGGAGCAGTCCTCCGCCAAGGAGCTGCATGAGGTCGTTCACGACCGCACCGCGGGCAACGATGGGCTGGCGCTAGGGCGGCCTTCGCGAC
>CAYLJT010000377.1:0-8201 GCA_964383995.1 uncultured Polyangiaceae bacterium | reverse complement strand
CGGCGTCCGCTTGCAGCAAGCGCACCTCGTCCACGCCTTCGGCCGTGGCGACCGACGCGAGGGCCCCCAAAAAACGAGCGAGCGTGGCGTTGTCGATGGACGCGGAGGTGTCGATCACCACGACCAAGCGCCCCGCCGGCAGCACACGACGACCGGGCATCGCCACCACGTCGGGCCACTCGCCCGAGGGCGGAACGAGCGCGCTCATGCGGCGCGACGGCCGGAGAAACGTGCGCTCCTGGCGCGACAAGAGCGCTATCGAGAGCTGCAACATGGCGGCCCAATCCGCGGGCGGTTCGATGGTCGCGCGCACCAAGTCATCGAGCCAGGCCGGCATCTCGCCGAAGGTCTTCCCGCCGGAAGCGCGCTCCTCCTCCATGGCCTCGGAGAGGCGCATCTTCCAAGCCAGCTCGCGCGCCCGCGCGTCGAGCGGAGAGTCGTCGTCCCTCGCGTCCTCGTCGTTGGGGTCGCCCTCGTCGGCGCCATCGTCGCCCGCGTCGGGCCCCTCGCCGCCAGCGGTTTGGCCTTCGTTTTCGCCCGCTTCGCTGCCCAAACCGTCGTCTTGACGCGTGAACGTGCCGGCGGGCGGCGCGTCGTCCTTCGGCGGTGTCTCGGACAAATCGCACCACAGCTCGTCGGGTCGCACGCCCTCTTCGAGGCGCTCGTAAATTTGCTCGGCGCTCGCGCCCGCAGGGATGTCGTCGAGCGCGGGGTCGGGCCCCACGGGCAGCCCCGCGGCGCGCAGCAAGGGCGCGATCGCGAGGTCGTGCGCCACGTTCCAGCGCAGGGCGTCCCGATCGCCTCGCCGCGCGAGGGCGCCGAGCGCCGCGTGCATCGCCACGTGCGCGACCCGCGCGACCAGCGCGGGAAACCGCGCTTCGAGGACCAGCATCGGGTTGGCCCGCAGCTTATCGTTTGACATCAAACGAAATGCCGGGACCTCAATGGTCTGCTCCACCGCGAGGGCGCGCGCGAGCACACCGAAGAACGGCTTCTCCTTGAGCAACCAAATGCGGGCCGCGGCGACCTTGTCGCTGGCCTCGAGGGCCGCCGCCGCCGGATCGGCGTACAGCGCACGGAGCGCGTCGCTTTGCATCGGCGTGGGGGTCGGCATCGAGCGCGAGCCTAGGAAGCGGCCTGCCGCGCGTAGCGGCTCAAGCGCAGCACATCGACGAGCACCTGCGAGCCCGATTGCCGCAGATAGGCCTCGAACGCGTCGATGCTCGGCGTGCGCTTCGCTTTTCGACCGAGGCCGCTGTCGACGGCCCAAACGGCCACCTCTTTCGACACCGTCGCGAGGGCCACCACCACCTTCGCCGCCAGCTCGCCGTCCGCCGCGCTCGGCGAAGCGAGCCTCGCGAGGCTGCTCGCGCCGAGGAAATACACGAGCTCTGGATCGCGAGGCACGGCCGCGCGCCCCGCCGCGACGTCCTCCAAGCTCGGTGCTTCGAGGGCGCGCTTCGCGAAGGCCGCCCACTCGGTGCCCGCGCGATCGCCCACCGAGCCCACTGCGGTGGCGGCCCACAAACGCTCGCTCACCGTGTGCAGCGCGTCGGACAGCATGTGCCACGCGCGAGGCGTGGGGTACGCCGGGGTTCCATCCGTGGGAGGCGTCTCGAACATGCGGTCCGGGCGCGCGCGGATGAAGGCGAGGATCAACGGATGCACACCGTGATGCGCGCCCCACGCGAGCCAGGCCTCGGCGTCCGGCGCGAGGGCGACGTGCACCATGCGATTGGCGAGGGCCGTGGCCATGGGCCGCACGAGCGCGCGGTCCTCCACGCGGTTGCCGGCGCCCACCACGCGCGACCCCGAGGGCAACACGTAGTCCCCCAGCCGCCGGTCTAAAATCAGCGAGTAGAAGGCCTTTTGAACGTCGGGCACGGCGCTGTTGAGCTCGTCGATGAACAACAGAAACGGCTCCGAGCGCAGGATGGCGCGGGGGGGACAAAACTCCGTCACGAAGCGGTCTTTTTCGGCGCGTACACGGGGTACACCGATGAGATCTTCGGGCGCGATTTGGGTCCCCAAGAGCGTGACGCAGGGCAGATCGAGCAGCTCCGCGGCCTCACCGACCAACGCGCTCTTGCCGATGCCGGGCGGACCCCAAATGAACGGGGTTCGCTCCGCAGGCAGCGTGACGATCAGCTCCACGAGCTCCGTCGGCGATAACGCGAGCATCGCCGCTATATACCAAGGCAACAACGAAACGCCTTCGTGCGAACGCACGCCCTGCACGCCGCGATGCAGCAAAAAGGCCTCGATTGCGGCCAAAGCGCACAGAAACGACGTGGGCCCTGGGGTTGCACCACGGAGGAGCTGATGCGTATGGAATCCCCCCTCGACATGGTCTCGCCTCGCGACCGCTGGGAGATGGTCAACACGCAAGTGAGCGCGCGGGGCCTCCGAAACAGCCGCGTCATCAGCGCGATGCTGGAGGTCCCTCGGGAGCGCTTCGTGCCGCCCGCGTTGGTCGCCCACGCCTACGAAGACCGGCCGCTGCCAATAGGCGAAGGGCAGACCATCTCCCAACCGTACGTCGTCGCGTGGATGGCCGATGCAGCCAACATCGATGCCGGATCGCGAGTCCTCGAGATCGGCACCGGCTCAGGCTACGGAGCGGCCGTGCTCGCGGAGATCGCGCGCAAAGTGATCAGCGTCGAGCGCCTCGCGAGCTTCGTCGAGCTCGCACGCAAGAGGCTCGCGGCGCTCGGCTACGACAACGTGACCATCGTCGAGGGGGACGGCTCCCTGGGCTACGCAGACGGCGCGCCGTACGACGCGATCGTGGTCACCGCAGGGGCGCCGCGAGCCCCCGAGGCGCTCTTGAATCAGCTCGCGCCTGGCGGCCGGCTCGTGATCCCCATTGGGCCCCGCGAGGCTCAAAAGCTCGTGCGCATCACCCGCTCGACGGGCGGCGCGAAACCCACGTTTTCGACCGAGGTTTTGGGCGAAGTCGTGTTCGTGCCCTTGCTTGGCTCGGACGCGCACAAGCCAGGCGCTCCCCTTTCCTGACGCGCGCTTGGGCGCCCCATGAAGGCCCTCAGCGCACGCTGCACGCGTCGATTTCGCAGGGGGCCGCATCGGCGACCGGACCGCAGGTGCAGCTGTCGATCGGCGCAGGCGCGCCCGATTGCGCGCAGCTCCGCGCCACCACGCGGGCCCCCTCCTCCCCCTCCGCGGGGGCCGCGCAGGCGCCCACGACGATGCTCGACTTGTCGTCGAAGTCAGTGAGAAAGCCGCACGTGCAATCGTAGGCCTGGCCCGGCTGCGAGGTGCAGCCGAGCACGCCCACGAACAGCGTGATCCCGGCGCATTTCACGGCGAAGGCTCGGGCTCGGGCGTCTCCGGTGGCGTTTGCGCCGGGCTGCCTCCTGCGTCGCGGATGTGGAACTCGACGCGGCGGTTCTTCTGTCGACCCTCGGCGGTCTTGTTGTCCGCGATCGGGCGATTCGGCCCAAATCCCTGGGCCGAGAGCCGCTCCGGGTCGATGCCGTGGGCGATGAGATACTCCATCACCGCGTTCGCGCGATCGGACGAGAGCTTCTCATTGAGCGCCTTCGGGCCGCGATCATCGGTGTGCCCTTCGATGGCGATGAACGGGATGTCCGAGTTCACCTTCATCAGCTTCACGACCTCGTCGAGGATGCCGAAGCTCTGCGGCAAGATCGCGGCTTTCGCCGTTTGAAACTGGATCTGCTGGAGGATCTGGATCTCGTTGCTGCCCTCAATGCGCCGGATGAACTGCGGGCAGCCGTTCTTCTCGGGCTCGGCGCTCGGCTCACCGGGCTCCTTCGGGCACGAATCGATCGCGTCGAGCACCGCGTCGCCGTCGGCGTCCTCCTCGGGACAGCCGTCTTTGTCGTCGATTTTGTCGAAATCCTCGGCCTGATCGGGGCATTTGTCGTTCGCGTCGAGGATGCCGTCGGCATCGCGATCGGGCGGCGCGGGGCAGCCGTCGTCGCTGTTCGGCGGCTTGTGATCTTCGGGGTCCGAAGGGCAAAGGTCGACGTCGTCCGGGAAGCCGTCCTTGTCCGCGTCGGGCGGCAACTGCGGCCCACTGGGAATGCGCAGCTTGCGCGGCGGAGCCTGGGGCTCGCTGTCTTCGATGGGCAGGGACGTCCCGATCAAAGCCACGACGCGCGCATCGGGCGCATAGCCCGAGGAAAGCCGCGTCCCGCCGCCCACCCCGAAATACGTTGTTTTCTCTTCGTCGAGCGCAAAGCGCCCTTCGAACATCCATTCGAGGGGCGTATTCGCCGCCGAAAACGTGGTTCCACTGCTGAGCCCCGTGGACCCGAAGATCTCGCCACCGAGCCGCATGGCGCCGTCGCGCATGGGCACGAACATGCCGAAGCCCCAGCGCCACTCGTGCTGCACGCTGAGATCGTTCAACGAGCCGATGGGGCGCCATTGCACGGCCGTGTTGAGCACGAGCAGGAAGTCCCCGGCGCTCGATTCGCCCGCCAACCCGAGGGCGCCGCTCGTGCCCCGATCACCGCCGAAGCTACCCTCGGCGCCCGAGGGAAACCAAATGCTGCCGACCCCTGCCAGGCGCGTCGCTCGATCGTCGCTGCGATACACGATGAACCGCGCGTCGAGGCGCGTGTCCATCACCCCCGCCGACTGCAGATCGACGGAGCTCGTGCCGATGGATCCGTTCGAGGTCGCGTTGCCCGCTTGGTTCAAGATGAACGGCAGCTCGAGCTGAAACGCAACGCGACCCAACATCTCGAAGCCCACATCGACGTACGAGATGAGCTGGCGCGTGACGGGGTTGCCCGAGACGCGATCGAGGGCCGCGGCATCGTCCCCATCTTGGATGTTGTTCTCGATGCGCAGCGGGTTGATCGACAAACCGAGCCCGAGCTGGCCAAAGAAGCGGGGGGTCTCCGAAACGACCGGCCGATGCAGGGCGATTCCGTCCTCGGGACCGCCGCTCCAATAGAGCCGATCCAGATAAAACGTCTTGCTCTGCGCCGACGCCGTCGACGACGCCAGGGTCGCTCCGGCGAAGGCCAAGACCATGGCGAGGCCGCTCCGCAGCGACATGGTCCCGTGCCCGCGTGCCCCGAAGCCGTTCTTGCTGGTCATCGTGCGCCGGAGGCTAGCATTCACACGGTTTCCAAGGCGACAAACGCGAGAAAGAGCGCACCGTGTTAACGTGGCAGGAGTGTCCGCAACAATCCCTCCCAGCCCCACCAAGGTCCTTGTCGTCGACGACGAGCCCGGGCTCCGCGAGGTCCTCAGCATTACGTTCCGCCGCCAAGGCTACGAGGTCGTAACGGCCCCGGGCGTGCGCGCGGCCCTCGAATGTCTGAGACAGCACCCGCAGCCCTTCCCGCTCGTCTTGACCGACCTCGTGATGCCCGACGGCTCCGGCCTCGACGTGCTGACCGCCGCCAAGCACAGGAGCTCCGCCACCGAGGTCATCGTGATGACGGCGCACTCCTCGCTCGAAGCGGCCATCGAGGCGATGCGCAAGGGGGCCTACGACTTCGTCGCCAAGCCATTTTCGCCCATCGAGATCGCGGCCCTCGCCAACAAGGCCATCGAGAAGAGCTCCATCGTCAGCGAGAACGCGCGCCTGCGCGCTCAAATCGAGCGCCGCGATCACAGCGACATCTTCGGCACGAGCCCCGCCATGCAGCGCGTCGCCGAGCTGGTGCGCAAGGTGGCCGACACGCGCACGACGGTCCTCATCACCGGGGAAAGCGGGACGGGCAAGGAGCGGGTCGCCCGGGCCCTGCACGAGCTCTCCGATCGGCGCTCGAAGCCCTTCTTGGTGGTCAACTGCGGAGCCCTGCCCGAGGCCCTCATGGAAAGCGAGCTCTTCGGCCACGAGAAGGGCTCCTTCACGGGGGCTGGCGCCCGCACCCTCGGGCTCTTCCGTGAAGCCGAAGGGGGAACCGTCTTGCTCGACGAAGTGGGCGAGCTGCCCGTAGCGCTCCAAGTCAAGCTCCTGCGCGTGCTGCAAGAGCGAAGGGTCCGGGCCGTCGGCAGCACCTCCGAGACGCCCGTCGACGTCCGGGTCCTCGCGGCCACCAACCGGGACATCGACCAAGATGCGCGCGACGGAACCTTCCGCCAGGACCTCTATTACCGACTCAACGTCATTCGGGTGGAGCTGCCGGCCTTGCGCGACCGTCCAGGAGACGTGCCTCGCTTGGCGGAGCAGTTCCTGAAGCGCTTCGCGAATGAGCTTGGCAAGGACGTGCGCGGTCTTACCGCCGACGCGCTGCGAGCGCTCCATGCCTACCCCTTTCCAGGCAACGTGCGCGAGCTGGAAAACATGATGGAGCGCGCCGTGGCTCTGGCCTCGGGGCCGGCCATTGGCCTGGGCGATCTACCCGAGACGGTGTCCGGGCTCTCCGGCCGACCGGCGCCGCTGTTGGCGGACCTACCCGCGACGGGCTGCGTGCTTGACGATGTGCTTGGCGAAGTGGAGCGGCGCCTCCTCGTGCAGGCCCTGGAGCACACGGGTGGAAATCGCACCGCGGCCGCCAAGTTGGTGGGAGTGACCTTCCGTTCGTTTCGTTACCGTTTGGCCAAGCATGGCCTCGGTGGAGACGATGGGGAGGGCGACGAAGACGGGCCTTTTTACGAGCGCCGCGAATCGTCACCCCGGACGCCGCGCCGGTGACATTTTCCGTCAATTTATCGGTCGGCGCCGTGCCTTTTTTGGGGACAAAGGAGGTAAGTCCGCCCTTTTTGACCTATCCTTTCCGTCGTTCAGCGGTAGGCACAGCCCGTGCAGTAGCAAAGGGAGAGTCTCGATGGTTGAAACCCAGGTAGCTCGCCACTCCGGCCGTCAACGAGGCTTTACCCTCGTCGAGCTCATGGTCGTCGTGGCGATGATCGGCGTGCTCGCAGCGCTCGCCATTGCTGGCTATCGCAAATACTCGGCCTCGGCAGGCACCTCCGAAGCGTTCGCGGTGATTCAAGGCATTCGCAACGCCGAAGAGACCTACAAGGCCGAAACCTTGGTCTACCTCAGTTGTGCTTGCGGCGGCTCCGACGCTTCGGGTTGCTCCGGCGGCGGTTCGTTGGACAACTGGTATCCCATGACGACTCCAGGCACGCAGAAGTGGGCCTGGGACAACCCTGCCCATCCGGATCAGCCGTGCTGGGCCGCGCTCAATGTTCGTACAGATGGCCCGGTACGCTTCGGCTACGCGGTCATCGCCGATGTTACAGGTCCGGTGGCCTCCCCTGGAAGCCTCGTCAATCCGACACCGGCCTTCTCATTTCCGGCGACGAACGAGCCCTGGTATCTCATTCAGGCCGCGGGTGACCGCGATGCCGATTCAGCTTTAGCCCTGCTGTTCGGAAACTCGTTTCAGGCAGACATCTACGTCGAGGACGACACCGAATAGCGATCTGGACACGGTTTAACAACAACAAGCTCGACCGGCGCCGCTGGGGCGTTTGGGCGGAGTCTTTTCGCACAGAGAACCATAGGAGATATAGAAATATGCGCGCATACAAGCGATTGGGCAAGGAAGGCTTCACCCTCGTCGAGCTCATGATCGTCGTCGCGATCATCGGCGTTCTCGCGGCCCTCGCCATCTACGGCGTCACCCGCTACTTCGCGAGCGCGAAGACGGCGGAAGCCAAGAACACGGTCGGTGCCATCTCGCGTTCCGCGGCCGCCGCGTTCGAGCGTGAAAAGTCGCAGTCCGAAATCCTGGCCCCCGGCGGCGCGGGCTCCGTCTCCAGCTATTCGCTGTGCGGAACGGCCACGAACCACATCCCGCAGGCGATCCCGGGCGGCAACAAGGTCAACCCCGACCCCGCCGACCAGGTGGAGACCGACCCGGCGAACGGCTGGACCTGCCTTCGCTTCTCGATGACGCAGCCGATCCTGTACCAATACTTCTACGAGAAGGACGGCAACACGGCGACCAGCGGTCTGACCAGCGCCCCCGCGTACGCAGGCACCTACTTCGAGGCGAGCGCGAAGGGTGACATCGACAACGACGGCGCGACCTACAGCACCTTCGCGCGTGGCGGCCAGATTCAGAACGACGGCACCCTGACCATCGCGACCCAGGTGTTCATCGACGACGAATACGAATGATCTTCGTTTCGTAAGCGGTTCGCGAACGGCGTTGGCAAGACCAACGCCGTTCGTGTTTTTGTCATGCTTGTCTGCCACTTCGGGCTAAGCTCTACGGCCTTGTCACGCCCCCTTACCATCG
>CAYLJT010000376.1:0-8226 GCA_964383995.1 uncultured Polyangiaceae bacterium | reverse complement strand
AGCACGAAGGCGGGCTTCATGCGCATCGAAACGACGATGCTCGAGCCCACCGCGAACAGCACGAACAACGCCGTGCGCACGTTGAGGCGCACGTCTTTGAAGGAGCGAAATTGCACCGTCGAGACCATGAGAAACGACAGCAAAAGCGTGATGCCGAGGATCGCGACGCTGTACTCCTCGCCGTGCATGTTGGCGGCGGCGGCGTGGTTCGCGACGACGATCGAGACCAGGATGCCCGCGGCGCCGGGGATGGGCAGGCCCACGATGTACTTCGAAGGCTTCTTGGGCTGCCCGCCTTCATCCATCGAAAGCACGTTGAAACGCGCCAAACGGATGGCACCGCAAGCCACGAACAAAAACGAAACGATGACGCCCAAGAGGCCAAATCGCTCGATGGACCAGCGGTAAACGAGCAACGCGGGGGCTACGCCAAAGGAGACCACGTCGGCCAGGGAGTCGATTTGCAGGCCGAAGGCGCTCTGGGTCTTCGTCATGCGCGCGACGCGGCCGTCGAGCATGTCGAAGAACATGGCGAAAATGATCAGGATGGCGGCGCGGTAGAGGTCGTCCCCGGTGGAGGTCGCGGCCAGCCGAATGGCGTCGAAGCCGCAGAACACCGAGGACATGGTGATGAGGTTCGGCAGAAGAAACAGCGTCCTTTTCAGATCGAGCTTTCTTCGGAGCCTCTTACGCAGCATCGGGTATCTCCCCTAACGCAAAGCGGCAAATTAGAACGGGGGGCCGTTCGGGCGCAAGCGAGGGCGCTGCCTTTCGCCTCACGGGATCTCCTTCGACATGCCGGGCTCCTTCAACATGACCTCGGGCACCTTGGCCGAGGCGTCGAAATGGCACGTCATGGGGCGGTACTCGATGCTCGTGTTGGGCCCGTCGTCGCTGCCGGCGCTGGCTGCGACCACGGGGCCTTTGCGAAACAACCAGGCCTCGGCGAGGTCGCCGGGGAGGATGGCCGCGAGCGGCGTGCCAAGGAGACCGACGGCGTGGTAGCCCGCGACACAGGGGTCAGCGGGCGTGCCGTGGAGCACCGACGCCGAGGTGAGCAGCAAGGTGGGCGCCGCGACCGCCGCGGGATCCTTCGAGGTCGACGCTTCGTGAATGATCACCGGGTGGCGCGTGCCCGCGAAGAGCACCGAGGAGCCGCTAGCGAAGACCGGGGCCTCGAACCGCGCGGTGGACGCGCGTTGTTTTGAGCTGCAACCTTTTGGCGTGGCCGGGAGATCGAGCTGGGTGGGCAAGGGCTCCGCGGGGCCGAACGTCCCGACCCCTTGAAATGGGCTGAAAAAAGCGCGCGCGTTGCCTAGCTCGGGATCCGCCATGAAGGCCGTGACGCCGAGGCGCGCGCCCGCGTACGTCCAATCGATGGTGGCGAAGACGTCGGCCGAGTCGGGGGCCATCGCCGTCGCGGACACGGGCCAATCGCGGCCCATCGCGCCGGGCGGTCGCGCGGCGAGCAGCACGACTTTCGCGCCCGCGTCGTTGTCCTGATCGACAAAGCCTACGGCGACCTGCGTTTTGTCGATGAACACGGCGTCGTCGCTGCGCAGGTAGACCTCGCCGCGCAGCCCCCCGGTGGGCCACAGCGGGTAGCTGAACTCGTCCTGTATTTTGGCCTGATCGAGCCAAAACACGCGGGGACTGCCGACGTGCGGTTGGACAAAGATGGAGGCCGGTGAGACCGAGACGAGGCCCGTGCGAAGGTAGGCGTCTTCGACATTTCCGCGCGTCAACGCGCCGTTCAGCGCGCGTCGCCCGGCCGTCCCGTCCATGAAGTTCTCCCACGCGATCTCGATGCGCGGCGTGCCCTTGCCCCAAGCTTCGCCGGGTTTCTGCGAGGGCGCGGGCATGCGCACCGCGGCGTAGCCCTCCATCTGCGGGGAGACCTTGGTGAGCGTCGGAACGGCCTTGTTTTTGCGGCCGAGGAGCACCTTCGTCACGACGCGTGCTGGACCGGTGCCGCCCTCAGGGAGCATCGCCGCCACCGCCTTCGTCTCGCCCGTCGCGCGGTCCTCCGTGAGCACCGACCACACCGATTGGCCGCGCATCGCGTCGTCTTCCGTCGGCAAATTTTCGCCGTACACGTGCTCGATGCGCGACCACTTCGAGGTCGCGCCGAGCTCGCACACGATAGGCGTCGCGAACACCGGATCGCGTCCCTTGGGGCCCGCCGCGGGCCGGGCGAAATCGAGGCGCGGGGGCTCGCTCTGGGCACCCCAACCGACCCGCGAAACGGTCTCGCCGAACACGCAACCGCCCGCACCGCACGCAAGCGACGACGTGCCGTCGTAATACTCGCGCGCAAGGGGCACGGAGCCCGGAATAGGCGTCCACGTGGTGCCTCCGTCGAGGGACTCCCAGACCGTGAGCACCCACGCCTCGCTCGGCACATCGAGGCCGAAACCGCGAGCCATTTCGCTCGCGGTGTCGCGCGGCCCGAGGGCCATCAAGCGTCGACCAAAACCGGCCACGAGCGCCTCGGGCGTGGGCGGCGTCGCGCGACCGACGACGCGCCCGTCTTCGTCGACGAGCAGGTGCTCCGCGGGATCGACGACGGACAACGTGACGCCAATGACGCCTTCATCCGTAGGCTGAATCGACGCCCCGTCGCCGAGCGGGAGCTCCGCGCCCGACCCCTCTTCCGAGCCGAAGCCCTGATCCAGCTCGGCCTGCGTGGGGATGCGCGCGGAGGCGCTCGGGGCCTCGAGCACGCGCTCCACGAAGGTCTCACCGCCGTCGTGCGAGACGTAGATCGCAGGCCGTTCGTCCTTGATGCGACGGCCGAGCAAATAGGCCGAGCGACCGTCGAGAGAGAACGCGGGGGCCGTGGGCCCGGAGCGCATGGGGGGCACGCGAGGGCTTATTTCCAAGGGTTTCCCGAGCTCTTGCCGGAGCAAGAGCAGGCACGCGCCGCCCTTCTCGTCGCGCTTCTTGCAAACGCCCGTGAGCAACGCCGAGCCGTCGGGCGCGAGCGCGACGTCGACCGCATCGACGTCGGCGAACACGTAGCTTCCCTCGGTTTTCCAGGTGCTTCCGCGGTCCTTGCTGCGCAGCACACGGGCCACCATGTCGTCGTTTTCGTAGGTGCCGCACACCGCGACCAGGTGCTCGCCCCGCACACCGAAGCTGAGCGACTGGCAGTCCTCCGATTTTTCGATGGGCAACGGCAAGAGCCGTCCTTCGATGCGTCCGCGCAACAAAACCCAGGGACCGGGCTCTTCCTCAGGGCGGGTCACCTCGAAGTAACGCTCGTCGTCGATGCGTGCGCGCTCGTAAAACACGGCGGTGGCGGAGGCGGCGCGCGAGGCGCGCACGGCCGGCTCGGGCTGGGGCGCGATGGGCACCGCGCGGGCGCTCAAATCGGGGGTGCGCGCAGGGTCCCAAACCAGGCTCTCGTAGAGCCCTTCGGCCGCCAGGGGCCCCTCCGCGAGGCGACCGAGACGGGCCGCGCCCACGGTCTTGGGCAGCGTCAGCGGAGCCCACGAACGACCACCGTCTTGCGTCGCGAAGAGGGCTTCGGGGAAGGCGAGCGCGAGGCCCGCACCGCCGTCGCCGAGGAGCACGTCGTAGACCGGCTGAGGCGTGGGTGCCGCGGGTTTCCAGCCGATTTCGTCCTCCCAGTAGAAGAGCGCGCCGGAGCGCGCCACGGCCGCGAGGTTGCCGGCCGTGCCGACCACCTTGCGCAGGGGCTCGGGCGGGGGCGTCGCGCGATTGAACGCCGCGAGCGGGTCGGAGGCCTCGTAGAGCACGCCCTTCGCGCTCACGAAGGCCCACGCCGAGCTCGATCGGCGCACCACGGCCACCAGGTCTTCGGGCGCCAACGAGCCGCTCGCCTGGGCGCCGCCCGTGCACGGAGCCGCGTCGCTCGCCGCGTCGCCCTTGCGCACGGCCGCGGTGGTCCAGCGTTGACCGCCGTCCGCGACAAGGACGCAGCTCCCGTCGGCGTTGCGAACGTAGGCGCGGAAGGTCTCAGGCGCGGCGGGGTGGTAGTCCCAGTGGGCCGCGGTCCACGACGGCAGCACCTCGACCACCGCGGGCACGGGGACATCGACGGCTTTCGGTGCCACCGTGGCCGGGGCGCCGCAGTTCGTTTGAGCTGCAACGATTCCCAACAACGGTACGACGAGCGCGCGGGATCTCACGGCCCCCTCACGGGCTCCAGCGGGCGACGAAGAGGTTCGTTTCTCCGGGCGCGCCACCCCCGCGATTGGAAGCAAATGCGAGGTATCGCCCATCGGGAGAGAACATCGGGAAACCGTCGAAGGCATCGGCGAACGTGATGCGCTCCAGCGCGGGCGTACCGGTCAACGTGACAGGTCCCTCGGGATCCACGACGTACAGATCGAAGTTGGGCATCCTTCGGCCGCCCCCGCCGTCGTGCACGTCGGACGCAAAGATCACGTGGCGCGAGTCGGGCAAGAACGAAGGGGCAAAGTTGTTGCGGCCGTTCTTCGTGACAAAAACGCTGTTCTTGCCGTCCACATCGCCGACGACGATCTCCAGTCCGTGGGGCTCGACCAGGTTTTCTTTGAGCAGCAAACGATAGCGATCGAGGGCATCGCCCGTGGGACGGCTCGCGCGCCACACCAGCTTGGTGCTGTCCGGCGAGAAGAACGCTCCGCCGTCGTAGCCCGCCTCGTGCGTGATGCGACGGACATCGGTGCCATCGGCTCGCGCCGTATAGAGCTCCAAATCGCCGTCCCGCGTGCTCGTGAAGACCAGCCGCGATCCATCGAAGGCCATCGTGGTCTCGGCGTCGTAGCCCGGTCCTCCCAGAAGCAGCGTGCTGCCCGAGCCATCGGCGGCGGCCATGTACACGTCGTGCGCTTCGAGGGGCCACACGTAGCCCCGGGACCTATCGGGCTTGGGCGGACACGCCGCGCCGGAGCTCTCGGTGGACGAATAAAGCAGCTTGTCGCCCGCGGGGTACGCGAAGAACCCGCAGGTGGTTCGGCCTCGCCCGCTCGACACGCGTTGGGTCTCCCCGCTCCCGAGATCCATCACGTACATCTGGTCGCAGGCGGCGCCGTCGCGGGTCGACTGAAAGATGAGCTTCTTGCCGTCGGGGGACCAATACGCCTCGGCGTTCTCGCCCCCGAACGTGAGCTGCCGAAGGTCCGTCAAGTGCCCCTCGCGCGGGTCGGCTTCCACGGTCTTTCCGGCTCGGATCGACCACGGGATCCACTCCGGTTGGGCCGTGGTCACGACGTTGGGGAGATACCCCAGAGGCCCCTTCGGCTCGGGTTGCGACGGGGTGCACGACATCGCGCACAGGGTCAGAAGCGATGCTCGAAAAAGGGGGGCTCGCACGGCGGTACCCTACCACCTCGCGGCTGCAGGGTGATTGGTACGCCGTGGCTCTCGGCCGACGGGACAAAAAAAATATGAGCGCCGGTCGACGGTGGGGGGCGGTCCGTCCGCGGCGCTCGATTCCCTGTATTGCACCCAGCGAGCCAAGCTCTTCGCGATGCATTATCAAGCAGTTGCGCGCCGGAGCGCCGGTCTCGACCCTGCATGACTGCAAGTCGAGCGATTGCACGCGAAAGCTTTCGCGCAAGGCTCCGTGCCGGCATGATGACCGCGATGTCGAAGCTCTCATCGATTTGGTCCCTCTCCTCGATTCCCGTCACTGTTTGCGCAGCGCTCGGGCTCTTTGCCTGCACGGTTCAGAACCAAGCGGCGCCCGACGCCGAGCCGCCCGCTCAGCCCGCGGCGACGGCGCCCGCACAAACGCCTCCCGCGCAAACCGCCCCCACAGCGACCCAACCGGTGGTCATCGCGCCGGGCGCCTTGGGCCCTTCGTCCGGGACAAACGGCGACGCGGCCTGCGGACCGCGCCCCGAAGATAGCTGCGTCGCGGGCCAGGGCGGGCAGTGTGGCGATGCTTTGAGACGCTACGAATGTACGGCCGGCAAGTGGACCTGCCCCGAGGGCACGGTGCCCACCTCGACCTGCAAGTGTCTCGGAAAGCCCGCGCCCGGCTGCACCTGCACCGACAAGGGCCTCGTGTGCAACGGCGCGAACGTGCCCAACTGAGCTCATTCCTCAACCATCGGCGCCCGCGAGGGAGCGCTCGTTAGCCTTGTTTTAGGCCGAAAAACTCGTCCTTCGGGCGCTTCGACTTGATGGCGTAGACGCCCTTTCCGGTCGCGATGGTCTCGCCCTCGTGGGAGGGATGGAAGATGCGCACATCGGCGACGCCTACGCGGTTTCCGGTGCGCACCACCACGGCCTCCGCGAGGATCGCCTCGGGCTTGCCCGGCCGCAGATAGTCGACGCGCAGATCGATGGTGGAGACGAGGGCCCACGGCGTCTCCAGCGTGGTCCACACCGCAATTCCGCCCGCGGCGTCGGCGATCGTGCTCAGCACCCCGCCATGGAGCGCGCGCTTCATGGGGTCCCCGATCAGCTCTTCGCGAAACGGCAGACGCAGGCGAATTCGGCCGGTTTCGTGGCTATCGACGACGATCCCAAGGAAGCGATTGAAGGGGATCAGCTCTTCGGTGATCTGCTTGAGAACAGCGGGGTCCATGGCGTCGCATGCTACAGCGCGGCTCGCACCTCGCTACCGCTACGACCGCGTGCTAGGAGCGCGCGCCCCTATGCTTCGTAAGGATCTTCGTAACATCGCCATCGTCGCCCACGTCGACCACGGCAAAACCACCCTCGTCGATCACATGCTCCGCCAAGCGGGGACGTTCCGAGACAACGAGGTCGTCGCCGATCGCGTGATGGACTCGAACGATCTCGAACGCGAGCGCGGCATCACCATCCTGGCCAAGAACACCAGCGTTCGCTGGGGTGGCGTCAAGATCAACGTCGTCGATACCCCAGGCCACTCGGACTTCGGCGGCGAGGTCGAGCGCATGTTGATGATGGCCGACGGCGCGTTGCTCCTCGTCGACGCGGCCGAAGGGCCCCTGCCGCAGACCCGCTTCGTGCTGTCAAAATGCTTGCAGCGCGGCTTCCCGGTGATCGTCGTCATCAACAAGATCGATCGCGGCGACGCCCGCGCCCACGACGTGCTCTCCGAGGTGTTCGACCTGTTTTGTGATCTCGAGGCGAGCGACGAACAGACGGACTTTTCGGTCCTCTACGCGATCGCCAAGCATGGCATGGCCAAGCGCGAGCTGAACGACGAGGGCAAAGACTTGGTGCCGCTCTTTCAGATGGTGCTCGACAAGATCCCGCCGCCTGCGGGCGATGTGGACGGCCCTCTGCAAATGATCGTGTGCAACACGACGCACGACGAATACGTGGGTCGCCTCGCCGTCGGGCGCATCGTGCGCGGCACGTTGAAGGCCGCGGACGAGGTCCTGATCCTCACCGAGGAGGGCCCGAAGAAGGGCGTTGCGAAGCTCATCTACACGTTCGAAGGACTGAAGCGCGCGAGCGTCGGGAGCGCCGCTGCCGGGGATGTGGTCGCCGTGGCCGGCCTCGAAGACGTCACCATCGGCGACACCATCGCGTCCCCTGTGCGGCCCGAGGTTTTGCCGCGCATCGTCGTCGAAGAGCCCACCATCAAGATGCGCATCGGCGTCAATACCTCGCCGTTTGCAGGCAAATCGAAGGAGTCGAAGTACCTCACGAGCCGCCACCTGAAGGACCGCTTGGAGCGCGAAGCGCTGAAGAACCTGGCCATTCGCGTGGAGCCGACCGAGACACCGGACACCTTCGTGGTGCTCGGCCGCGGTGAGCTGCAGCTCGCGATCTTGGTCGAGACCATGCGCCGCGAGGGCTACGAGGTGCAGCTCTCGAACCCCGAGGTCGTCACCCGCGAGATCAACGGCGAGCTGATGGAGCCCGTCGAGCGCGTGGTCGTCGATGTCCCGGACCCGGTCGTCGGCGTCGTGACCGAGCGGCTCGGCGTGCGCCGCGGTCGCATGGTGAAGATGTCGAACCCGGGCTTTGGGCGCGCGCGCCTCGAATACGTCGTGCCCTCGCGCGGCCTAATCGGTTTCCGCGGCGAGTTCCTCACCGCCACGCGCGGCACGGGCCTGCTCAACACGCTGTTCGACGGTTGGGCGCCGTGGGGCGGACCCATGATCAAACGCCCCACCGGGGCCATCGTGGCCGATCGCGTCGGCGTCGCGACGCCCTACGCGATGCACCACCTGCAGCCCCGCGGTCAGTTCTTCATCGTGCCCGGCATCGAGGTCTACGAGGGCATGATCATCGGCGAGCACAACCGGCCGAACGACACCGACGTCAACG
>CAYLJT010000375.1:0-8249 GCA_964383995.1 uncultured Polyangiaceae bacterium | reverse complement strand
GGCGTTCTGGAATTTTTGGGCCGCCTCGATCACCAGGTCAAGCTGCGCGGCTACCGCATCGAGCTTGGGGAGATCGAGGCCGCCCTCGGCGCGAGCCCGGCGGTGGGCGAGCGCGCGGTCATCGCCAGGGAAGATACCCCTGGTGACAAGCGCCTCGTCGCCTACGTGGTGCCTGCGGAAGGCGCGCACATCGACGTCAACGAGCTGCGCGCGGGGCTCCTCGCGTCCCTGCCCGAGTACATGGTGCCGAGCGCGTTCGTCATCCTCGACGCCTTGCCGCTGACGGACAACGGCAAGCTCGACCGGCAAGCCTTGCCCGCCCCCGAGCGGCGTGTGCAGGGCGAAGAAGAGATGGTGCTCCCGCGCAACCCGACGGAGGAGGTGTTGCTCGACATTTTCATGGAGGTGCTCGGGGAGCACTCGATGGGAGTGACCGACGACTTCTTCGATTACGGTGGACACTCGCTGTTGGGCACCCAGGTGCTGGCCCGGGTGCGCAGCCGCCTCGGAGCCGATCTGCCCTTCCGTGCCATCTTCGAGGCGCCGACGGTCGAGAAGCTCGCGCTGCGCATCGCCGGCGCGCCGACGCCCAGTACGGTGCAGGGAGGACCATCCCTTGTCGCCCTACCGCGGGATCAGCGCAAGGACCTCTCCTTCGCGCAAGAGCGCCTCTGGTTCTTGGAGCAGCTCTCGCCCGAAGGTTCCGCGTACAACGTGCCCGAGGTGCTGCGCATCACGGGCGATCTCGACGCGGTCGCCTTCCGCGCGGCGTTGTCGCGGGTGGCGGAGCGGCACGAGGTGCTGCGGACGGGCTACCCGACGGTGGATGGCAGGGCCGAGGTGGTTGTTCGGGAGAAGGTCCGCTTCGAGCTTCCGACGGAAGATCTGCGCGCGCTACCGCGGGAGGCCAGGGAAAAAGCGGTAGCGGCGGCCGCCGCCGAAGAAGCACGGCTTCCTTTCCGTGTCGCAGACGGTCCGCTGGTGCGGGCGAAGTTGTTGATTACAGGCAAAGACGAGCACGTGTTGCTGTTCACCATGCACCACATGGTGACCGATGCCTGGTCCCAGGGCGTGCTCTTCCGGGAGCTTGCATCGTGCTACGACGCCGTCAAGGAAGGTCGCGACGGTGACCTTCCTCCTCTCACCGTGCAATACGCCGACTACGCGACCTGGCAGCGTGAGATGCTGTCGGGCGAGCACCTGACGGCGGAGCTCGACCACTGGAAGAAGACCTTGGCGGGCCTCCCCGACGGCATCGAGCTGCCCACCGACCGGCCCCGTCCTGCCCTGCAGTCGTTCGAGGGCGCGAAGGTGTCGTTCCGCGTCCCCAAGGCCCTCGCCGACGCCACCCTCGCGCTGGCCCGCTCCGAGGGGGCGACCCTGTTCATGACGCTCCTCGCGGCCTTCCAGGCCGTGCTCGTGCGCTGGTCGGGTCAGGAAGACCTTGCCATCGGGACGCCCGTGGCCAACCGCAGTCGGCCCGAGACAGAGGCGTTGATCGGCCTGTTCCTGAACACCGTCGTGCTGCGCGTCGACGCGGGGAACAACCCCTCGTTCCGCGAGCTCATCCAGCGCACGAAGGAGACCGCGCTCACCGCCTACGCGCACCAGGAGGTGCCCTTCGAGCGCATCGTCGACGCGCTGCAGCCTGTCCGAGACATGAGCCGCTCGCCGCTGTTCCAGGTCATGTTCACGGTGCAGAACGCACCCCAGCCGGTGTCGAGCGTGTCGGGCATCCACTTCGACCGCCTCGCGCCGACGGAGGTCGTGGCCAAGTTCGATCTCGCGCTGTCGGTGGCCGAGTCCGCCGATGGCATGATCGGCGCGTTCGAGTTCGCGAGCGCGCTGTTCGACACCAGCACCATCCAAAGGATGTGCGATCATTTCCTGGTGCTGCTCGCCGCCGCGACCGGCAATCCCAGCACGCTCTTGTGGGATCTGCCGCTGATGGCGGAGGCCGAGCGCGATCTCGTCGTGCGCGCCTGGAACGCGACCGACCGCTCGTTTGCGCGGGAGGTCGGCAAGGCGCCGGGTCTGCACCGCTTCTTCGAGGCCGAGGCCGACGAGCATCCGGATCGCGTCGCTGTCCTGTTCGAGGGTCAGTCATTGACCTACGGGGCCCTGGAGCGAAAGGCGAATCAGCTCGCTCACGGCCTCTTCAAGCTTGGCGTGAACAAGGGCGATCTGGTGGGCGTGGCCATGGGGCGCTCGCCGGAGCTCGTGATCGCGCTGTACGGCATCCTCAAGGCGGGCGCGGCCTATGTCCCCATCGATCCTGGCTACCCTGCGGCCCGCATCGCGTTCTTCGCGCAGGACTCGGGCGCCCAGGTCGTGCTCTCCCAGGGGGCGTTGGCGGGCAGCTTGCCGCTCGGGTCCGCGAAGGTGGTGTGCCTTGACACGGGTTGGGAAGCCTTCGCGGGCGAGCCCGAGACGCGCCCCGACGTCGCGCTCGCGCCGACCGATCGCGCCTACATGATCTACACGTCCGGCTCCACCGGCACCCCGAAGGGCGCCCTCAACACCCACGCCGGCATCACGAACCGCATCTTGTGGATGCAGGACGCCTACCACCTCGACGCGAACGACCGCGTCCTCCAGAAGACGCCGTACAGCTTCGACGTCTCGGTGTGGGAGTTTTTCTGGCCGCTCGCCGTGGGCGCTACGCTCGTCGTCGCCCGGCCCGAGGGCCACAAGGATCCATCTTACCTCGCGGAGGTCATCGCGCGTGAGGGGATCAGCACCTTGCACTTCGTACCGTCCATGCTCCGCGCCTTCCTGGAGAGCGGAGAAGGCGGCCCTTGCCCCAGCATCAAGCGCGTGATGGCGAGCGGAGAGGCCTTGACTCCCGACCTCGTCGAGCGCTTCTTTTCCCGCTTCCCGACCGCCGAGCTGCACAACCTGTACGGCCCGACCGAGGCCGCGGTCGACGTCACCTGGTTCCCCTGCGAAGCCTCCAGCACGCGCACGAACGTGCCCATCGGTCGCCCCATCGCCAACACCCAAATCTACATGCTCGATCCCATGGGCCAGCCGACCCCGATCGGCGTCCCCGGCGAGCTCCACATCGGTGGTGTCCAGGTTGGCGCAGGCTACTGGAATCGCCCCGAACTGACCGAGGCGCGCTTCGTGCCGAGCCCCTTCCGTCGGGGGGAGCGCCTCTACAAAACGGGAGACCGCGCCCGCTGGGCGGCGGACGGTCAGATCGAGTACCTCGGTCGCATGGACTTCCAGGTGAAGATCCGTGGCTTCCGCATCGAGCTTGGGGAGATCGAGGCGGCCCTCGAAAAGCACCCCTTGATCTCGGCGGCGGTCGTGGTCGCCCGCGAAGACACGCCCGGCGACAAGCGCCTGGTGGCCTACCTCGTCCCCCTCGGTGATGCGCCCAATACCGCGGATCTCAGGGCATTTTTGAGCAACGACCTGCCCGACTACATGGTGCCGTGGGCCTACGTCATGATGCCCGCGTTGCCCTTGACCTCCAGTGGCAAGGTCGACCGCCGGGCCCTCCCGAAGCCCGAGATCGCCGTCCATGCGCACGATGACGCCCCGCCGCGTACGCCCGCCGAGGAGATCTTGGCGGAGGCTTTCCGATCCGTGCTGCGCCTGCCGAAGGTGGGCATTCACGACAACTTCTTCGAGCTTGGCGGCGACTCGATCCTGAGCATTCAGATCGTGTCCAGGGTAAGGCAAGGCGGCCTGCGCATTTCGCCGCGCCAGATGTTCCAATACCAGACGGTCGCCGAGCTGGCGCAGGTCGCGGAGGCCGCCAAGAGCACGCTCGCCGAACAGGGCGTGGTGGAGGGGGAGCTACCCCTGACGCCGATCATGGGCTGGTGGCTCGAGCACGATCTGCCGCGACCTTCCCACTGGAACCAGGCGGTCCTCTTGGAGGCCGACGGTCCCCTCGACCGGGGTGCCATGGAACGCGCGGTGGCGCACCTGCTCCGTCATCACGACGCCCTCCGCCTGCGCCTCGAGCGCGGCGTGGCGAAGGTCTCGGTACGCCTGGCCGCCGTCGACGACGTGACGCCCGTCGCGTACGTGGACGCGCGGGGTCTCGCCGACGATGCCTTGCTGGCGTTGACCGAGACAGAAGCGAACCGCGCCCAAGCCAGCCTGGACATCGCGCAAGGCCCGATCGTCCGCGTGGTGCTCTTCGATCGCGGCGACGCGCCCTTCCGGTTGCTCGTCGTGGTGCACCACCTCGGCATCGACGGGGTCTCCTGGCGGATCTTGTTCGAAGACCTCTGGGCCGGGTACGAGGCCGAAAAGCGCGGTGAAAGCCCGAGGTTGCCGCCCAAGACCACGAGCTACCTGACCTGGGCCAAGCGGCTCGCGGAGTACGCGAAGAGCGACGCCTTGCGCACCGAGGTGCCCTATTGGGCGAGCGACGACCGCCACCACGTCGCGGAGATCCGAGCGGACCACCCGACGGGGGAGCGCTCGGAGGGCAGCGCGACGAAGGTGGTCGTGACGCTCGACGCGCAAAAGACGGGAGATTTGCTGCGCAAGGCGCCCGAGGCGTACCACACCCAGATCAACGATCTGCTGCTGGCGGCGCTGCTCCGGGCCTTCCAACGAAAGAGCCAGAAGCCCGGCCTGCTGGTCGCCGTGGAAGGTCATGGGAGGGAGGAGCTGTTCGACGACGTCGACGTGACGCGCACCATTGGCTGGTTCACGAGCGTGGCGCCGCTCCTGCTCGTGGCTCCCCTCGGCGCCGGCGATGCCGAGCTGATCAAGACCGTCAAGGAAGAGCTGCGCGCGGTGCCGCGTGGCGGCTTGGGCCACGGCATCTTGCGTTACCTCGGTGACGACAACGTGCGTCAGCGCTTGTCGGCGCTGCCCGAGCCCCAGGTTGTCTTCAACTACCTAGGTCAGCTCGACCAAGCCCTCCACGAAGATCTGCCCTTGCGTCCCGTGCCCGCGTCGGTCGGCGCTCCTCACGATCCGAAGGGCAAGCGTCGCTACCCCATTGACGTCTCGGGCGGTGTTCAGGAGGGCAAGCTCGTCATGCATTGGTCCTATAGCCCCGGCCTCCACGACGAGGCGACCATTTCTGACCTTGCCAATAGCTTCCTGGAGGAGCTGGAGCGTTTGGTCGCCCACTGCGTGGATCCCACGGCCGGCGGCTACACCCCGAGCGACTTCAGCAAGGTCAAGTTGTCGCAGGCCGCCCTGGATGCCATCGTGTCCATGGCCGACGACGATGACGACGAGGACGAAGACGAGCTCGCGTAGGGCCGCACCGCACCCCGCGGCGTGCGCGAGCCCACCGAGCCAAGCCACCCTGACCCGAGCGCCAGGCGCGGAGGAGCCCGGTGCTCGTGGCTTCCGCCTTGAATTGACGGGACGTAGCTGATACGCACGGAAGATGGCGCAGGAGCCGACCTGGCCCGTACCGATTTCCGCTGCCGATTCGCTGCCGATCGCCTGCGGCACGGTGGTGTTTCGGACCGGCGCCGAGACCTGCGTTACGGTGCTGGCCAAGGCGACCTTCTCGGTGGCCGCCGAGGCGACCATGGAGCCCTGCGCGCCCCTTCCTCTCGCGCTGTTCGACGCGCACTTCGGCGAGCGACCCCAGCGCAGCCTGCGCCTCGCGTGCGAGACCGCTCCCTACCTTCCCAAGGCCGAGGTGCTGGTTACCGGGCACGCGTTCGCGCCACCCGGTAGGCCCGCCACCGACCAAATCGCTCGTCTTGCCATCCTGTCCGGGACCCGCGTCGTGTTCGACAAAGCACTGCGCATTCGCGGCGACACCGACAGTACGGGGAGGGTAAGACCTTTTGCGCACATGCCCCTCGTCTACGAGCGGGCGCTGTTCGACGCCGAAGAGAACCCCGTCGGGATCGTCCCTGGCAAAGGCGGGGCGCCCAACATCTTCCTCGCCCGCGCGCCCGATCGACCGGGGGGCTTCGGTCCCCTCGCTCGGAGCTGGCCGGTGCGCGCGCGCCTGGCCAAAGACGCCGATCCGACGCGCCTCGCGGGGCCCACACCTTACCTCCCGGCGGGCTTCTCGTGGGCCTACTTCCATGCCGCTCCGCGGGACCAGCACCTCAACTTTCTCCAGGGCGACGAGCAGTTGGTCTTGGGTGGCTTGCATCCCGCCTTGCCGCTCCTGCGCACGCGCCTACCGCAGGTTCGGGCCGAGGGCCTGGTCTGGGGACCGAAGGGCGCCACGCCGGTGCCGATGCGGGCCGACATGTTGTTGCTCGACAGCGCCGCGCAAACGGTGTCGCTGGTTTGGCGCGGGCACTTGGCGATCCCCGAGGCCGACCTTGCCATGCTGCAGGCCGTGGTCGGTGTGCGCGCCGGGGGCTCCGCGAGCCGTCTGTCCGCGCCCGCGTCGGTCGCCATTCCCGACGCCAACGACGACGACGATCAGGGCGCCGGTGGCGGCACGGTGATGATCTACACGCCGCCCGCCGCGGCGGCGCCGCCCCCCGCGATCCCCGATGCCGACGACGACGACGACGGCGTGGGCGCGGGGACCGTCCTTCTGCAAGAAGCGCCGCCGGCTGTCCAAAAGGTCCTGCAAAGCCCCGATTCCGACGACGACGACGTGGGTGGAGCGACCAAGTTCCTACCCTCCGACGCGCCCGCGCTGCCTGCCCTTCCTTTCGTGCCCGGGCCCGCCGTTGTCCCGGACATCCCGCGCCTTGCGATCGCTACCGACGAGGATGCCACGGTAACCCTCGCCGCCCCGACGGCGCTGGCTCCATCGCCTTCCACGCTACCCTTCGATGGTCCGCCGGCGCCGGTCGCGGCGCCCCCAGAAAGGGTCGCCCCCACGCCCGTCGAGCCGCCACCCGCGCTGATCGCCGAGCCCCCACCTCCTGTTCCGGTCGCGCCGCGCGCCGCGGACGACGACGAGGACTGGGGGACCTTGCAGATATCGCCGGCCGACGCTCTCCGCTTGATTTCGCCGGTCGCGCTGCCATTTGCGCCGGCTTCTGCCGAGCCCGCACCCCGCGCCCCGGCGGGCGCGATCATGCCTCCACCCGCGCCGCCTCCGGGCTCGCCCTGGGCCGAGGTGGATCCTTCCCTGCCGGCTCCGGCGCCGTTTTCGCAGGACGATCAGGAGGCTACCCAAACCCTCGCCTACCCCGACGGTGTCGCCCAACTGGCGGTGGTCCCCGGAGGTGCATCGCCCCCTCCCAGCGGTGGCCGCGTCGAAGACGCCATCCCGGTGTTCGCATCGGCGCCCTTCGTGCTCGTCACCATGCCTTGGCAGGTGCGACCGCCGAAGGACTCGCTCACCGTGATCGTCAAGGGATCCTTCGCCCTTGTCTCGGACGGAGCGGCTACCCTGTTGCCCGAGGCCGAGTGGCCGAACGGCGACGTTCACCTGGACGACGACCACACCGCGGGCGTCCTTCTACCCTCCGACTTCGCGATCTGGAAGCCAAGGGCCGACGTGGTCGTCAAGGGGCACGCCTACGCGCCGGGCGGCTCGTCGCCCGCCGCCGAGGTTACCTTCCGTTTCGGCGAGCCCGGTCAAGGCTTCTTCAGGCGCCTGGCGGTCTTTGGAGACCGCCAATGGCAGAAGGGCCTTTTGACCTTGGCCCCCACGGCCCCGCTGCCTTTCCAGGCCATGCCACTTATCCACGAGCGCGCCTTTGGCGGCGAGGGCTTCGACGCCAACCCCGTGGGACGCGGTTACAAGGCCGCGGCGGGCGCCGATGGCGTCGCCTGGCTCCCCAACATCGAAGACCCCCAGCAGCTCATCAAGGCGCCTTCGGACAAGCCTTCGCCGGCGTCGCTCGGGCCCATCGCCCAAACCTGGAAGGCCCGTTGGTCGCTCATCGGCCACTACGATACCCGTTGGCTCAAGACGCGTTGGCCCTATTTTCCAGAGGACTTCGACTGGGCCCATTTCCAGTCCGCGCCCGCGAGCCAACAGCTCCCCTATTTGCGCGGCGACGAGCCCTTCGAGCTGACCGGCATGCACCCCAGCCACCCGCGCCTCGCCGGCACCTTGCCATGCCTGCGCGCGCGCTGTTTCACGCTCAAGACCAAAGACGCGGGGGGCGCCTTCGAAGAGATCATCCTGCGCCTGGACACTGTGGTCTTCGACATGGACAGCCTACGTGTGCACCTGACCTGGCGCGCGGTGATCGAGGTCGAGAGCGAAGACGCCCCCGAAATCCAGGCCTTCTACCTGATGTCCGAGACACTCGACCGTGTCACCTCGCGGGAAGACGCCCGCGCCAGGCTGGCCGTGTTGATGGATCCGGCCGACGAGGTCGAAG
>CAYLJT010000374.1:0-8279 GCA_964383995.1 uncultured Polyangiaceae bacterium | reverse complement strand
CGCGACGTGGCGCTGCGCGTGCCGGTGGTCGGGGCCGCGGCGGCGAGCCCGGCTCCGATCGGCTGGCTCGGGGCCGCGCACGCCGCCGCGGCGTTGACGCTGATAGCGGTTCGCACGGTGGATTGGGGCCGGGGCCTTCGGGGCTCGGCTCCGCCGACCCCGAAGGCCCCGGCCCCCATCGTGCGCGCGCGTCTACCGGTGATCGACGCGGCGCGCTGCTTGGGCTGCAACGCGTGCGTCGATGCCTGCCCCTACGACGTGCTCGCGGTGGAGCGCTACGTCGCGGTCGTGGCCCGCCCCGACGCTTGCTGCGGCCTCACGCTGTGCGAGACCGTGTGCCCCAACGGCTCGCTGCGCGTGACCGAAGGCGAGCTGCTCGCCGATCGACCGCGCCTCACCGACGAGCTCGAGAGCCGCGACGTGCCCGGTCTGTTTCTGGCTGGCGATGTGACCGGGCTATCGCTCATCAAAAACGCACTGCGGCAAGGCGCTCAAATCATCGATGAAATTGCCTCTCGCGGCGCAGCCAGCGACGCGAAGGAGCTCGACGTGCTGATCGTCGGCGGCGGTCCCGCGGGCCTGGCGGCGGCCCTGCGCGCCAAAGAAAAAGGCCTGAAATACGAGCTGATCGAGCAGGCCACGGTGGCCCACGCGATACGCAGCTTCCCGCGCGACAAGCTGGTGTTCGATCAACCGCTCGACATGCCGGTGGTCGGTGCTTTGTGGCTCAAAGAGTCCAGCAAAGAAGAGCTTCTGGCCCATTGGGAGCGCATTTTGAGGCGTGAAAAGCCGAACATCGTCGAGGGCGTGCGCATGACGGGGCTCGTGCCCAAGAAGGGCGGCGGCTTCCTGGTCACGTCGCTCACGACCGAGTCCGAGCGCAGCGAAGAGCGTCGCGCGCGCCATGTGGTGCTCGCCGTGGGACGGCGCGGCACCCCCCGCAGGCTGCCGGTGGAGGTGCCGATCGAGGCCGAAAACAAGGTCTTTTATGGTCTTGCCGACGCCGCGACCTTTGCCGGCAAACGGGTGGTGGTGGTGGGGCTCGGCGACGTCGCGATGGAGACGGCCATCGCCCTCGCGCACCAGAAAGACACCCGGGTCACCGTCGTCGCGCGCGGGGACGACTTTCGTCGCGGCAGCTTTCGCAACATCGAGGAGGTGCGACGTCTGGCCCGCGATGGCGCGCTCGACCTCTGTTTTCGGCGCGAGGTCACGCGCATCACGGCGAGCACCTTGCGCGTCGAGGGCCCTGAGGGTGGCGAAAATATCGATTTCGACGCGGTTTTCGTGATGATCGGCGCCATCGCGCCCTGGGACTTGTTGCGCGCGGCGGGAGTTCGTCCGCTCGCCGAAGCGTCGCTCACATCGGCGTAAAGCCCGGCGGAGGCGGCGGAACGGCCGGCGCGCCGCTGTCCGCGGGGGGCGGAGGAGGCGGAGGCGGCGGTGCGAGGGGAGGGACGGCCGGGATCGAAGGCGCGAAGGGCGGCGCGGCGCCCTTGGCGGCGCAGCGCAAGGTGAAGGTGTTGGCGCGGTAGAACCAGCCGGCAACCACGTCGAGCAGCCAGTTGTAGGGCGTCACTTCGGCGTCGATCGTGGCCCAGCCCTCGGGGCAATAGGTAGGCAGCTTGTCGGGCGGATCGATGGTCACCACGTCCGCCACAATCTGGCTGCGCAGGACCTTGTTCATCGCAGGATCGCCGGGGGCGGCGGCCCGACCCGAGTGGATGTGCGTGACGTAGCAACCCGAGGTAAACACCGGCAAAAGCGCGGTGAGCGCGAGCAAGGTGCGTGTCTTCATCGCCCCACCTCGCGCAGCGCCACGCGGTATTTCCCTTGGCCCAGGGCCTCGGCGTCCCCCTCGAAGCGTTGGCCTCCGATGCGCTTCACCACCCGGGTCGGCTGTCCGTCGGCGTCGAGCTGGATCTCCGCGGTGGGTGCCACGGGCCCTTCGGCCGCGCAGGTGATGTAGACCTTGCGCGGCGTGTAGATGCCAAGCGTGAGCAGCGAGACGATCCACGTCCCGCCGTTCTGCCCGACGCCCACGCTCGCCACTTCGCCCGGACAGAAGTCGCGCACATCGACGTCCGCCTCGCCGGCCAAGCCAAACATGAAGAAACTGACCCACGGATCGTGCTCTTCGCCTTCGGGCACCCCGGGGTTGACGAACGTGGTCTGAAAGCAACCGCTCAGGCCAAGGGCCAGGACGGCGCTCAAAAGCACAGGCTTTTTCATCGCGCTCGAGCCTACCAGAAGCTTCGGACCTCGCGGAAATCGCGTGCTACGCATGGCTTGCATGGCCAAGGTCGAGCGCACCATCGTGGTTGGAGCGGGCTCCGCGGGGGCCATCATCGCCGCCCGCATCAGCGAGCGGAG
Source organism: uncultured Polyangiaceae bacterium (assembly GCA_964383995.1). GTDB lineage: Bacteria > Myxococcota_A > Polyangia > Polyangiales > Polyangiaceae > CAYLJT01. The sequence goes on along the minus strand of CAYLJT010000374.1, from coordinate 5,906 downwards.
CGACGCCGAGGTGTGGCTCGTGGAGGCCGGTCCCGACTACCCCCACGACAGCGAGCTGCCCTTCGATCTGCGCGACGGCACGCGCAACTCGATGACCCGGCACGACTGGGGCTTTTCCGCGCTACCGATGCCCGGTCAGGTGCCCTTCGTGTTTCCACGAGGCAAGGTCATGGGCGGCTCGTCGGCGGTCAACACCTGCATCGCCCTGCGCGGCTTCCCCTACGACTACGACGAATGGGCCGATTTGGGCTTGCCCGAGTGGCGCTTTGAGGCCTGTCTGCCGGCCTTCAAGCGGCTGGAGAATGACCTGGACATCCAGAACGATTGGCATGGTCAGGACGGCCCGATCCCGATCCGGCGCCACAGCCGAGGGGAGCTCGTGACCTGGCAGGCGGCGTTCGTGGAGGCCTGCTTGGAGCGCGGCCTGCCCCGTTGCGAAGACCACAACGATCCGCGCGCCACGGGCATCGGCGCCCACCCCATGAACAAGGTCCGTGGGGAGCGCATGAACGCGGCAAGGTGTTATCTGACCCGCGCCGTCCGCGCCCGGAAAAACCTGACCATCTTCCCCGAGACCCTGGTGCGCCGCGTCCTCTTCGAGGGCCGACGGGCGGTCGGCGTGGAGGTGGAGCGCCGGGGCGGCGTGGAGGTTTTGCGCGCCGATCGCGTGGTGCTCTCGGCGGGGGCCATCTTGAGCCCGGCCATCTTGCTGCGCTCGGGGGTCGGTCCGCGGGACGACGTGGCGCGCATCGGCTGCGATCTTGTCTCGGACATTCCAGCCGTAGGCAAACGCCTCCTCGATCACCCGGGCGCTGCCATCATCCTGGCGCCCAGAAACGGCGTCTGTCGCATCGAAGACCCCTTGATCCAGGTGATGGCCCGCTTCACGTCGCGGAAGAGCCCCTACCTGAATGACATGCAGTTTCAGCCAGGCTCGATGCTGCCATTTCCTAGCATCACGTTCCCCGCCGTGACCTTGATGTGCTGTGTCGGCAAGCCCAAGGGCTTTGGCAGCTTGCGCATCGAGAGCGCCGACCCGCACGCGAAACCTCGTATCGAGTCCAAGGTGCTCGTTCACCCGGAGGATCGGGCCAAGGCCGTCGAGGCCATCGAGCTCGCGTGGTTGTGCGTGAAGACCAAGGCCATGAAGGGCCTCGCGGATTTCTTGTGGCCGAACGAGGGCGTCTTGCGCGACCGAGAGGCCCTGTCGCGCTTCATCGTCAAGAGCTGTGGCTCGGGCTACCACCCGTCAGGCACGGTGCCGATGGGGCCCGAAGGCTCGAAAGACGCGGCGACTGACGGGCGGGGGAGGGTGCGCGGAACGACGGGACTCGTGGTCGCGGATGCCAGCTTGATGCCGACCATCACGAGCTCCAACACCAATTTGCCGACATTGATGATCGGAGAGCGCTTTGGAGAGTGGCTGAGGGAAGATCGGGAGATCGACTGATCTCCCTGCGACGGGAAGGTCAGAAGCAGCGCGGAGCGACGAACGGGCCGCTCGGGTCGTTGGCCCAGCCCGACGGGCTGGCGCTGACGGTGCCCACGACCTCGTTGTCATCGATGCTGGTGATCTCGACGGTGCCGTCCCAAAACGTGCCGCCACCGAAGGAGCACTCCGGCCCGGGGCCGTCGCCTGTCTCGGACATGATGCCATTGAGGTCCTGCAGGTCGTACGTGCCGGGTTGCTGCATCTCGGGCGGGATCCCGAACGAGAACGACCATTGATTGCCGCAGTCGAGGTAACCAGGATTATTGCAGTCGAGGCCGTTGCCACCAATGTAGACAAGCACGGTGTTGGGCGAAGGGCCGCCGCCGCTGCTCACCGAGGTGCCGGAGCCCGTGCCCGGATCGGGCAGCTCGCTGATCAAGAGCGACATCGCGTTGTCGATTTGGGTAGCGCCCCCCTGACCCGATCCGCCCGCGCCCTGACCACCCATGCCCGTGGACGTCGTCGCCGTGGTGGTGGCGGTGACCGTCGTGCAGTCCGCGCCGGCGCAGGTGCCGGTAGACGCGTCGGTTGTGGAGGCGGTGGAGCTGTCGCCACCGGCTCCGCCGGAGCCCCCGCCGTCTATCGCGGAGCCCCCGCAGGCCACCAAAATCGTCGCGGCTCCAACCATCACAGCCAGGGTATTCCAACGAAGCTCAAGGGTTTTCACAGGTTCAACCTCCGCGGACCCCTACAGCAGGCCGTGTGCCACAACGAAAAGCCGGCTCTTTTGCGAGTGAACCGAGCGAGACGAGCCCGATGTGCCGGACCCCGTGCCGCATGAGCCAGGGCGTGGCACAGGGCGGCACGGTCATCGCCGGGCGGCGATCATCGTTTCGAGGCGGTCGAGGCCGCGGCTCAACACGTCTTCGCTGGGCCCGAACGAGAAGCGCAGGTGCCGGCGGAAGCGCGAGTCGCGGTGTGCGCGGCGTTTGCCCGGGTTGACGTCGAAGAACTCGCCGGGAACGACGATCACCCGCTGTTCGAGCGCGGCGCGGAAGAAGCCGTGGCCGTCGTTGATGCCCTCGGGCAGCTCGGCCACCGAGCCCCACACGTAAAACGTGCCTTCGGGCTCGACGTCGACGGTAACGCCCATCGCCTTGAGCCGGCGCAGCATCATGTCGCGTTTGCGCGAGAAGTTCGCCTGAATGGCCGCCGTTTCGGCCCGCGCGTGCTCCAGGTTCATGAGCGGTACGGCGGCCCGTTGCATCGGCTTCGAGCCGCCGCCATCGAGAAAGCTGCCCGCGCTGGCCACCGCGTCGATGACGTCTTTCGGCCCCAGCGTCCACGTCACGCGCCACCCGGGATAGCGCCAGTTCTTCGTTAAGCCATCGAAGATGACGACAGGGTCCTTGTCGACGTCTTCCACGTAGCGCGCGGCGCTTTCCATGGGGGCAGGGCCGCCCATGCCGTACACGTAGTGCGAATAGAACTCGTCGAGCAAAAGCGTGCAATCAAGCTCGGTGGCGGTGCGGACCCAGGCGGCGAGCTCTTCGCCGCGCACGTGCTTGCCGGTGGGATTGCAGGGGTTCGAGGCCAAAATCGCCCCCAAACCGCGGCCCAGAATCTCGCGCCGCAGATCGCCCACCGAGAACGAATAGCCCTTGGCGCCTTCGAGCAAGATGGGAATCGGCGAGAACAGCCGAAAGAGGTCCAACAGCTCTTCGTAGGCCGTGTAGTCCGGCAAGAAATGCCCGAGGTTGATCGGGCCGAGGGACGCCGCCGTGCGCGTGAGGGCCGCCCGGCCGCCCCCCGAGACACTGACATTCTCTGCGCTGTAGCGGGACGGCATGCCCTGCCGATAGGCGCGGTTGTAGAGATCGGCAATGGCCTCGCGCAGCTCCCAAAGGCCGGCAACCGGCGCGTACTCTTGGTCGTCGCCGGCGATACTGACCGCTTCGCAGCGGGCCGGAGCCCCCGGCAAACTGCCAATCTCGGGCTGCCCCTGACCCAGGTTGCACCAGCCGTCGTCGCCGGCCTCGCTGCCCGGAGCCCAACCGAGGCGCGAGGCCTCGGTCATGACATAGATGACGCCCGTGCGGGCGACCTTGCGGAACGCGCCGCTGGTGGTGGATTCAGGGATCGGCGGGCGATTCAAGGGGTTTTTCCTCCGGCACAGCTTTGACCTTCTTGACCCAGAAGGCGCAGAAAATGCCGTAGCAGAAGATCAGGGAGATGAGCGTGAGGGCCCAGTATTTGTCGTCGTTCCAGTAGAACGTCATCCACACGAACTGGCTGAGCGCCGCCAGGCCAAACAGCGGTGCTTCGATCGATTTCCGCACCTTGGTGAGGGGCGCCGTGAGGATGAGAAACGAGTAATAATAGCAGGTGAGCTGGGACAGCAGGATGACCCAGATCTGCGCAATCGACATGGCAATCCAGAGTGAGCGGACGCGGCGCAGCACCATGGCAAAGGCGACGAAGGTCGCGAGGCAGATGGCGTAAGCGACGTATTTGAGCTGCGCGTAGCGCTCATTGCGCATGCGCTTCCAGACCTCGAAGGGGTCGGTCAGCTTGACATCCTTCGTGTATTTCATGCGGCCCGAGCTGGCGCCCACGCCGATGTTCGGCGTGGCCAGCACCTTGGAGCCGACCTTGAGCTCTTTGATCTCGATGGGCGTCTTTTGCGCCACGAGCACACGCAAGCCCATGTGGTTGGTCAAAGGCGTTTGGTCGTGCACCTCGATGGTGTGCTTGAAAAACTGCTCGTAGCAGTCGCGCCCCGAGACCTGGATGCTGAGCGGGATGAGCACGGCCGCCGCGGCCAGCCCGCCAATCAAAGCTTTGGCGTGATCGCGGTGGAAGCTCCGTTTGCGGATGATGTGAACCGCGGCAACGACGAACAGGCCAATCGCCACGAGCCCCGGGAAGACGCGCAAGAGGCCCGCGTAGACCACGGCGGCGCCGCCACCCACGAAGTAGCGCTTGCGGAACAGGCACGACGAAAGGACCAAGAAAAACAGCCAGTCCTGCCGCAAGAAGGCGCCACCCGTCCAGTAGAACGGCGCCGACGACTGGCAGCCCCAAAACACCGCGCCGACCGCGCAGACGCGCCAGCCAAAGGCCCAATACAGCGCGACGAACATGCCAATGATGTAGACGATGTCCGCCATCGCCAGGACCTGTGTCCAATAGGTCTTGCCGAAGATGGGGATATCGAGCCTTTCGCCCGCCGGATAGACCGAAGCGAGGTAGTGGCCCATGATCGTCCAGACCGGCGGCGGGTTGTAGCCGTGGTCTTTCTGCATGTCTTCCCAATACGTTTTGTCGGACTGGGTGCGGAAAAACGTGACGTCGGCCTTGTACTCTTCCCAGCGCTCGGGGCTGAAGTGGTCTTTGCAAGCCTCGGGATGGGCCAAGATGTCCGTGACAGGAATAAGCAGGTTGTCACCACCGAGGTTTCTTATCTTCTTGTCGGGGTGATTGACCTCCTTCTTCATGTCGAGCCGCATTTTGCGGCCATTGTCGTCTTCGTAGACGGTGGTGCCGAGCTCGTCCTGGGCAATCAGACTGCACTTGTAGAGGCCGTCATAGCCCATCTCGCGGAAGTACTTGGCCCCCATGTAGTAGTGGTACTGGTCCCACCGGTGGTAGTACTTGGCGTAGCCGAAGCGAAACCCGTTGAAGTACAAGATGACGGCCGCCACGCCCAGGCACAGACCGACGAACTTCTTCCAGCGCTCGGCTACGGGGCGCCGCATCCCGGCCCGGTGGGCCTCGTAAAAGACGAAGCCCGCCGCGACCAGCGCCACGAACGCCTTGGCTGTGTCGACCCCGCGGGCGTGGTCGGGCACGAGCCTTTGCACCCCTACGAAGAAGATCGCCACGGTGGCGGCGGCGGCGATGTACCGAAATATGGTTTTTGCCCGCTCGCCGAGGCTTTTGTCCACGAAGTAAAGCATCGCGAGGTAGGCGATGGCGCCGGCGACGATGCTTGCGACTTGGGAGGGCGTGAGGTTCATCGGAATTGGGAAGCGAAGGCCGAGAAGCGCGGCGCGCGAACCTTATGCAAACGTGGGGCTCGTGGCTACGCCCGTGTGGAGGTCCTGCTTCTTATTGCTGAACGTCCGGGCGGTGATATGGTCGGGGGGATGCTACGGAAGGAGCTTGCTCCAGGGTCGGTCCTCTCGGGGAGCACCCCGAGCCCGTCGCCCCACATTCGTTGGTGCACAAACCCAACGATGACAACAGGAACACCCACGGGCCGGCGGCAACGACCGTACGTCCCCGGGTGCCGGCACGCCGGAGGAGAAGATGGTCACCATGCACAATCACCAAGGCTCTCGTTCGGAGGTGAGCGTCTACTGACCATCGATAGACAGGTTTTTTCGGGTAAAACCGCGAAAACTTCGTCGTTGAGCTCCCCCGACGTGTGTCGCGCGGGCGGCATTACCGAATGCAAACGCATTGCGACACT
>CAYLJT010000373.1:0-8317 GCA_964383995.1 uncultured Polyangiaceae bacterium | reverse complement strand
GGTCGTTATAGCCAAAGAAGCCGTCGCGCGGGTGGGCCAAGATGGTGAACACTTTCGACCCCGGCAAGGCACCACTGCGGATACCTTCCAGGATCTCCTCGCCGGTGTTGCAGGTCCAGTCGTAGGCGCCGTGGGTAGGGACGATGAGCTCGTCGTAGGCCAGTGGAAAGCCGATGAAATGGCCCTGCTCCAAGGTGGTGATCTCACCCCCCACGATGGTCTTCAACAGGGGCTCCAGGCCGAGCTCGCGCACGCTCGGTAGGTAGTCTGTCTCCACGTCGTGATCCGTCGCGATGGCCACCTCCAGACCCTCGGCCGCGGCCGTGGTGACGCGCTTCGTCAAGGGCATGCCGCTGTCGAAGCTGGTGCGCGCGTGGAGGTGGAGGTCGGCGGAGAGGTAGCCCGTGGTGTCCACCTCCCTGGCCAACAGGGCGTCGATGCTGTGCTGCGCGCCCGACGCGACCTCGAAGGCTTCGTCGATGAAGATTCCGTACTCCGGACCGCGCGAGACGATGGCTTTGTAGCGGCCCGGCTCCACCGAAAAGGTGCCGTGCCCCGAGGCGGTCACGTCGGTGAACCGCGCGCCGTTGCTCCCCAGGCGACCCTCGCCCAGGTAAGGTTTTCGCAGGCCGTCGCCCTCCGCGGACGCGCCCTTCTTGTCCAGCGTAATCAGGGTCAGCTTGGCAGGGACGTATTGGCCCGCTTCGTCGGTTACGCGCAGGTCGATGGTGGCAGGCAAGGGAAGAACGGGCGCGGCCAATGTCTCGGACCCCGCCTGGATGGTGACGCGCTCGGGCTTCGACGTGGCGCTCTCCTCGTCGTTACGCGCCACGATGAGGTAGCTACCCGGCGGCAGCTTGCCTTGGAAGTCACCGTCTTGCACGCGGTCTTCGCCGAGGTCGGCGTCGATCGCCATGAGCAGACCGACGTCGCCGCGCAGCGCGCGGTTGGCGTCGGCCAGCGCGCTGACCGAGCTGAACGTGCGGCCCTCGTCCGGATCGGCGAACACGAACACGTGCCCGTTGACGGCGGGCTCGCCCGTCTCCCAAAGCACTTGGCCCCGCAAGGTGCCTGTCTTGGTGCCGCGCACACGGTAGATCTCCTCCGCCACACTGGCCACGTCGCCATCCCCCAGCACGAGGTACCGCTCGTAATAAAATGCGCGGTTTTTGTCGCAGGTGTCGTCGTCGCTGCTGTCGAGCAAGCAGCTCTTCGAGGCGGCCAAGAAGGCCGTCGCCGCGCTGGCGAAGATAGGCACGTTGACCACCGCGGGCGCGTCCCCCGAACCTTCGGTGAAGTAGCCATAGGAGACGTCGCCGCCCGCCGCCGCGACGAAGTCGAAGGTCAGGGGCTTCGTGAACGAGTTGCGCCCGGTGTTCGCCGCCGTCTGGACCGCGGAGTCCTCGTCGAACCCGGGTCCGGGGGCGAACACGTCGTTTTGGTTGCCGAAGAACACGAAGTCACCGGCCACGATACCGGCCCGGTTCTCCGCTGGCGGGTCGACCGAGCCGGGCGAATCGCCGAGGATCTTCCCAAAGACGTTGACGGGCTCGGTGGCGATGTCGAGATCGACGCGGTCGCTGCACGCGCACACCGGGCAACCCGCCGCGTCCTGTTGATAGCCGTAGTCGCAGCCCAGCGTGCAGCCCACGAGCGCCGCACAGCTCGGCGGCGGCTCGTCGGTGTAGAACAATGTGGTCTCCAGCTTGACGTGCCTGTCGCCCGGACGAACCACGTAGTCGGTGCGAAAGCGCAGGTGCGTGCGCACGTTTGGATAAAGCAGGTCGAGCTGCTCCTTGCGATTGCGCAGGATGGCGAGCGCCTCGAACAGAAACTGGCCATCTCCCTCCACACGAATGCGCGCCTCTTCCCCCGAGGAGCCGTCGTCCAGCACGTGGATGTCCATGGCTGTCGCGTCGGGCACAATCAAGTTTGCCAGCGGGAAGGTCTCCGCGAAGCGGTCGCGCCCCTGGCCGCCTTCGTAGCCCATGCGGCTGCGGCGGCGGTCGGCGTCAATGATGCTCCCGCCGAACACGCCTGGCGCCGGGGAGTCTCGCGGGCCCAAGATGGCAATCCGAATCTGGTCGTTTTCGAGCAAGTAGTCGCCTACGTCGGCCATCGCCACCGGGCCGCCGATCAGCTCCGAGCGGTTCTCGATGACCTTGGCGCGCAACAGGCCTTCTCCGCTGTTGCAGCTCGACAGCGAAGGCGCGAGGGCCGCCCCCGGTAGGAGGGTCGCGGCCAAGGCGAAGGGCACGAGCTTCTTCATGGGCGCTCCTAAAGTGCCAGTTGCCCTTTGAGGGTGAGGGCGTCGTTGGAGAGGGAGAGGCCCGCCTGCTCTTCGCGGTGGGTGAAGTCTGCCTGGAGCTTCAACACCTCACCCACGACACGGTAGCTCAATCCGCCGGTGACAATCAGGTTGTCGGTCTCGTCCTCCACGTCTTGATTGGCGTCGATCCACTCGACGCGCGCCGTTACCCCGAGGCGTTTGGGCAACACCATATAGCCCGCCTCGGCCACCAGACCGAGGGAGCTGATGGTCGTGACTTGCGTCGTGGTTTGGGTCGGCACGCTCTCCGGCTCGGAGCGGCTCCACATCACCTCGGCCAAGAAGTGAAAGCCCGAAGCGTGCAGCAAGACGTCGCCGCCCGCCGACAAGAGGTCCCGCGTGCCGCCGTCGCTGAAGAAGACATCCCCGGCAAATCCCGCACAAAATGGTGAACCGTCGATGTCCTCGATGGTGTCGCCGAGGGGCCCGAGGGGCTCTGTACCGACGCGCGCGGCGTAGGCGAGGCCGTCGAAGCGGTTGCCCACGGGCGCGTAGTTCTCCACGAACCCACCGTAGAACAGCACATCACGCTGAAAGCCATTGAAGGCCCCCGCGCGATAAAGCAGCTTGCCGTCGGCGATGTTGCCCTCGGCGGTCATGCCCACTTGATTGGCGGGCGCCATGGCGCGCACGACAAAGGGTCTGTCGGTCAACGAGGTGTGGGCCGCGCTGACTAGCGCGGAGCGCGAAAAGGGCACCTCGCGGGCCCCGGCGTAGAGGGAAAGCTCCTTGTGTTTGACCCAGCCGAGCCAGGCGTCGTGGACGCCTAGGGCCGAGTTGTCATCGACGCCAATCTCGCCGGACAACGCGAAGGCAGCCTGTTCAGCCAGCACGCCGCGCATGCCGAAACGCGCGCGGCGCAGCCGAAAACCGGGCTGCTCCGAGACGTCACCGGCCTGATAAAAGGCATCGTCGCCCACGTAGGGAATGGCCTCGGCCGCCACCAGCACGATAGGCGACAGGGCCAAGGGGCCGAGGTGAGCCACCAAAGGGCCCCGGAAGGTGTCCGCATCGAAGGCCGGCTCGGGGGGCGCCGTGGGCGGTCGACCCTCGGATGGGGGCGGCGAAGCTACCGGGGTCGGCGGATCGGCCGGTTTGCCGAGGGGCTCGCTGGGGGGCTCGCTAGCAGGCTCGGGGGCGCTCGCCGTGGGCGACGCTTCGACGGGCGCCGTGGGCGCTGGATCGACCGGTATTTGCGCCCAAAGCGGGGCTGCCAAGGTGAGAGCAAGGGCGGCGAACGGGGCGGCGGCGAGCCGGAGCATCCGCGAACCATAGGCCACTATGAAGACTTTGGGGTGACGACTGCGCGCAAAAAACGCCCGTCAATAGTGGTAGTCGATGGTGTAGCTCAGGCAGTCTTGTAGGCCCTGGTCGACGCGGATGTAGATGGTTGTGTCGTCGCTCAGGGTGCCTGTGCAGTTGACATCGCTCATCGACACACTGCCGGAGTCGCAACAACCAGGGTAGCCCGCGGGCGAGGTGTCTGCGGTCGCCGAGCCCGCGCAGGTGACCTCCGTCGTCCCGCTGTCGCACTTGGCGAACTTGCACAACCGCGCGCCGCCCACGACGGTGAAGTTGCGCAGGGGATCGACGCTGCAAAACGAGGCGTCCGAGGCCTTGTATTTGAACCAATCGACGTCGTCGCCGTCGGCCAAGATGCCGCCAAATGAGGGGTAGGGGTCGGGATCGCAGTCGTCCATCGCGGGCAGCGAGGTGGCTGCGGCCTCGGTCTCGTTGGGCTCGGGGCCGGGGTCGTTGCACTGCGGGCCCGAGCTCGTGGAGGTGGTGGTGGCGCTCGTGGAGGTCGTGGTGGCGCTCGTGGAGGTGGCGCCGCTCGTGCTGGCGCTGGTGCTGGCGACGCTGGTCGACGTGGTGGACGACGAGCTCGAGGCGTCGCCGCCGGAGCCTAGCTCTTCGAAACCTGGGTCGACGGTCTCGCTGCTGGCGCACGCAAAGCCGGCAACGACCAAAGCCCCGCCCCAGAAGAGCCAACCCATCCGATGCATCAACGCCGCCATCCCTCTTGGATACTGGAGCGCTTCCTGCGCCGCAACGCGGGCGACGGACGGGATGTTGCGCGGTCGGATGCAACCCGTCTCGGGCGCGCGGCACTAGGCGCGGCGCGTGGCCACGAGCTTCTGAAACAGCGGCGTCGTGATGTAACGCTCGCCCCCGTCGGGCAACACGACGACGATGGTTTTGCCCTTGTTTTCAGGGCGTTTTGCCACGCGCAACGTGGCGGCGATGGCGGCCCCCGAGGAGATGCCGCCGAGGATGCCTTCGGCGCTGGCCAGCGCGTAGGCGCTGTCGAAGGACTCGTCCTCGGTGACCGTGATCACCTCGTCGATCAGCTCGCGGCGCAGGATCTTGGGGATGAAGCCAGCGCCGATGCCCTGGATGAAATGGGGCCCCGGGCGTTCCCCCGAGAGCACCGCCGCGCCCGTGGGCTCGACGGCGACCATTTGCACAGACGGCTTGCGCTCTTTGAGGCCTTCACCGACGCCTGTGATCGTGCCCCCGGTGCCGACGCCGCACACGACCATGTCGACCTTGCCCTGCGTATCGTCCCAAATTTCGACCGCCGTGGTCTCGCGGTGCGAGGCGGGATTGGCCGGGTTCTCGAACTGTTGAAGCATCAGCGCGCCGGGCCGCTCGGCGAGGATTTGGCGTGCGCGGGCCACCGCCGAGATCATCAACGTGCCCGGTGTGAGCACCACCTCGGCGCCGAACGCGCGTAGCAACGCCACGCGCTCGGGGCTCATCGACTCGGGCATGGTGAGCGTCAGGTGATAGCCCTTGGCGGCGGCGATCATGGCGAGGGCCACGCCCGTGTTGCCGCTCGTGGGCTCGACGAGCACGCTGCCGGGTCCCAAGCGGCCCTCTTTTTCGGCCGCCTCGACCATCGCCAGGCCCACGCGATCTTTCACGCTGCCGCCCGGGTTACGCGACTCGAGCTTGGCGAGCAGCAGCGCGTCGATGTCGTGTCCGAGACGCGAAAGGCGCACGAGAGGCGTGCGCCCCACGGTCGAAATGATGTCGGGGAAGATCGGGCTCACGGGTTGATCAAGGTATCGCTAGCCGCGGATGGCCTGCAGCGGGCTCACGCGGGACGCGCGAACCGCGGGCAAAAAGCCGCCAAGCACGCCCATGATGCTGGCGACCACCAGGGCGCGGATCAGGATCCCGGGGGTGGGCTCGAACGAGAAGACGATCTCCGACCAGGAGGCGAAGTTCATCGTCGAGAACTTCACGAAGCTCATCGGCAACGCGGCGAGGACGCCGACCACGCCACCGAGCAAGGCGAGCAAGAGGGCCTCGATCAAAAACGACAAGAGGATCGAGAACTTCGAGAAACCAAGGGCGCGCAGCGTGCCGATTTCGCGCGAGCGGTTGGCCACCGAGGCGTACATCGTGATCGTTGCGCCGATCATCGCGCCGAGCGAGAAGAAGAACGCGATCACGAAGCCCAGGGCGGTCACGAAGATGCTCGTGCCCTCGGACTGCTTTGCGTAGTACTCGGGCTCGCGAAACACATCGAAGCCGAGCTGCCTGTTTTGCTCGATTCCGGCCTTGAAAGCGTCGAATTGGTCGGCGCTGCCGAGGCGCACGCGCATGGCCGACACGGTGCCTTCCCGCCCGAACGCGGAGCGGGCCACGTCGAGATCGGTCCACACCTCGGATTCGTACGAGGAGCCTTCGTCTTCGAAGACGCCGACGACCTTCACGGGGCGATTCTTTTTGAGCTCAAACGATTGCTCCAGCTCCAGGCCCTTGAAGCGCTGCCAAATGGCCTTGCCCACGACGACCTCGTTGGTGCCCGGTTGCGCAGGGCGACCTTCGATGATGTGCGCCGTGTTGCGAAACTGAAACACGTTGTCCGGGACGCCGCGGATCTGCACGTTCGACACGCCGTCGGTGCCGTTCTTTTCGAGCAGGATGACGATGACCATCTCGCCGACCGCGTCGGGCTTGCCGTCGGAGGTGACCTTCACCTGGGGCAGGGCCTTGACGATGCCCGCGTTGGCCTCCTCGATGCCGCTCGATAGCTCGGCGTCGGAGCCCTTGCGGATGACCACCGCGACGTCGTCCGAGCCCGAACGACCGAGGGTGCGCTCGATGCCTTCGGACAACATCATGACCGAGGCGAGGACGAACACGACCAGCGCGAGCCCTCCGGCGGCGGCGGCGGTGGTCGACTTGCGAACGACCAAATTGCGAAGGTTGTACGAAACGGGGACCATGGTTGTCTCCTAGGCGAAACGACTAACCAACGCGCCGAAGGGCTTGGGTGACGGGGAGCTTGGAGGCGCGGTACGCAGGGATGAGCGACGCGACCACGGCGAGGCCGATGGCGAGCAGCGCCGCAACCACGGCGATCCGCGGCTCGATGCGAAAGTACGGGAACATGCTGCCCATGTTCTCTTCGAGCCAACGTCCCATGCCGCGCTCGACGATGGGGTAGGAGATGCCAATGCCCGCGAGGGCCGAGAGCACGCCGATGGTGAAGCCTTCGCCGAGGATGAACCAAGCCACGTGCTTGGGCAGAAAGCCCACCGCGCGCAGCACGCCGTACTCGTTCGTGCGTTCGCGCACGCCCATGGCGATGGTGTTGCCGAGGATCATCATCATGATGCCCAGGATGATGATGCTCACGATCTCGAGGGCCGTGAGGATGGCCGACAACATGGCCATGAACGACAGGTTCATCGCCCTCTCGCTCATGGTCACCGTCTGTACGTCGCGCTCATCGAAGATCTTGTCGATGGCGGCGCTGATGTCGCCGGTGCGGCTCGGATCGTTGATGCGCGAGATGATCCAACCGATCTGATTTTGGCGCCGCTCGGGCAGACCGTCGTTCAAGTAGTCCCAGTGAAAGAGGAACATCGAACGGTCGACGGACTTGGCCGTGGTCGTGTAAAGCCCGCTGATCTCAAACTGCCAATCCCCCGGATAAATGGGGCTTTGCAGCGTGATCTTGTCGCCCACCTTGAGGCCCATCTTGGCCGCCAACACGTCGCCTACGAGGGCCCCTTGCTTGGTGGCGAACCACGCGTCGCGCTGCGCTTCGGGCACGCTGATTTCGTCGTAAACCGACAGGAACGTCTTCGGCTCGACCGCCATGCTGGCAAAGAAGTTGGTGGGGTCCTTCGGGTCCTTGGCTCCGAACCACGAGGCCCACGACGCCTCTTTCACGCCGTCGACCTGGCGCACATCGTCGATGTAGCGCTTCGGCAGGCTCATGATGAACGTCACCTTGTGGCGCGTTCCGATGCGGTCTTTCGCGGCGTACTCGGCCTGCACGTTCCACGCGGTGAGCACCGTTTGCAGCAGCACGAAGGCGAGGACGGCGATGGCCGCGCCGAGGATCGTGAGCCCCGTGCGCACCTTGTTGCGAAGGACGTTTTTTGCGGCGACGCCGAGGAGGGTCATTTGAGGCTCCCTTTGTCGAGTTTGCGCGTCAGGGTCGCGCGCTCCGCGGCCACCGGATCGTGGGTGACCATCAGGATGGTCTTGTTCAGCTCCTTGTTGAGCTTGTCGAGGAGCGTGAGGATCTCGTCGGCGGCTTTGCGATCCAAATCGCCCGTGGGCTCGTCGGCGACGATGATGCGCGGATCGTTGACGATGGCGCGGGCGATGGCGACGCGCTGCTCTTGACCACCGGAGAGCTGCCGTGGGTAGTGGCTCATGCGGTCTTCGAGGCCCACCACGCGCAGGGCCGTTTGGGAGCGCTTTCGCCGCTCGGAACGGCTCAAATTGGTGAGCAAGAGCGGCAGCTCCACGTTCTCCAAGGCCGTGAGCACGGGCATCAAGTTGTAGGCCTGAAAGATGAAGCCGATGGTCGTCGAGCGAAACTTCGCGAGCTGCGAATCGCTCATCGAGCCAAGGTCGTGATCGGCGACGCGCGCGGTGCCGCTCGTGGGTCGATCGAGGCCTGCGATCAGGTTCAACAGCGTGCTCTTGCCCGAGCCGCTCGGCCCCATCAGCGCG
>CAYLJT010000372.1:0-8345 GCA_964383995.1 uncultured Polyangiaceae bacterium | reverse complement strand
ACTCGGACATGAGCTCGGCCTGCAGCGCGTCAAAGCAATCGCGGGCGGTGGGGCCGCCGTCGCCACCCTGGCCGCCTTGGCCCTGGCCGCCCATGCCGCCACCACCGCCGCCGCCACCGGTTCCGGTCGTCACGCCGCCGTCGGGGGTGCCGGAGCCGGAAGAAGCGCCCGAAGCGTCGTCGCTGGAACAGCCACCGTTGGCTGCCGCCGCCGAGGCCGCGCCCAAGCACACCCAGAGGAGGATGCTGCTCAAGCGAGCGAGCCGGCGGGGGGAGGACGGGGACATTGTCCGACCTCTTGTGCACGCATCGGGCCGAACCGCGGGGGCCCCCGCAGGTTCATTTTTAGTGGACTTTTTCAGTGAAGGGTGGGGATCTTCCCCGATCCGGTGGGTCATCATAGATCCACTACTCAGCACGTTCCGCGCCAGGAAGAGGTGACCGACGCGCGATGGAGATGGCCTTCGCCCCCCGCGTTGCGTGCCATCGATCAGCCAAGAAATACCGTTGTTTCATCGTGAAGAGCGGGCGAAAGCGAATCGCCGCCATCGTCAGTATCCGGCCTATCTTCTCAAATTGGAAGGAGAAGATGGACCTTTCTCGACATCGACCAACATCTTGTGTAGCGGTATCTCATGATGAGACCGCGCGCGCGCAGCCGTTGCGTATGGCTTCAGGTAGGGCTTTTCAGCACCTTATGGTCTCTTCTCGCAGCCGGCGGTGGTGTTGGCTGCATGCTCGCGACGAAGGTGGATCCCGAGCAAATTCCTGAGAACACGGGCGGTGCGGGGGGCACGGGGCAAGGCGGATCGGCGGGGGCAGAAGAGGGCGGAGGAGGGGCCATGGGCGGCTGCACCTCCGACAAGATGTGCAATGACGGAAAGGCATGTACCGTCGATGTCTGTGACAAGGGCGCATGCACGTTTACGCCTGCGCCGGTCGGGGCACCGTGCGGCGATGCCGATCTGTGCAATGGCGATGAGACATGCGACGCGGCAGGTCAGTGTCAGGCCGGGACCCCCAAGGCGGTAGACGACGGCGACATCTGCACCGTCGATGCGTGTGATCCCGCGAGCGGTCTCGTCTCCCACGCGGGCGACGACGCATGCCTGTCGTGGCAGCCCATTAGTACCGTTGGCGCGCCCTCACCACGCAGTCGCCACTCCACGGTATGGACGGGCTCCAAGATGATTGTCTGGGGCGGAGGCATCTCGGGCTCTCCTTTTGTCACCGACACGGGCGGCATCTACGACCCCGCGACGGACACCTGGGCGCCCATGAGCACGCTCAACGCGCCCTCTCCCCGGGAGTCACACTCGGCCGTCTGGACCGGCTCGAAGATGCTTGTCTGGGGTGGCTACGACGACGTCGGCTACGCCGTCGCGGGCGGCATCTACGACCCTGTCTCGGACACCTGGACAGCGATGAGCACAGCCGGTCAGCCCGGCGGCCGTGTCCTCCAGTCGACGGTCTGGACCGGCAAGAAGATGCTGGTTTGGGGCGGCTTTTTCGGCCAAGGTCCGGTGGGCTCCGGGGGCGCTTACGACCCCGCGACCGACAAGTGGACGCTCATCCCTTCGGCGGGAGCGCCGAGCCCCCGCTTCGGTCAATCGGGCACATGGCTTCACGACAGGATGATTGTCTGGGGTGGTCAGAACACCTTCGACTGGTTGTCCGATGGCAAGGTCTACCTTGCCGATCTCGGCACCGCAGGTGCCTGGATGGGTAGCACGTCGAGCGTCAACGAGCCCGCGATCCGCGAGGCGCATTCAGCTGTTTGGACGGGAAACCGCTTGCTCATCTGGGGTGGGTGGAATGGTGGTCCCTTCCTCGACACGGGCTCGCTGCTCGATCCTGCCACGGGCATTCCGGGCACCTGGACGACGATGTCTCAAGTGGGCGCGCCCGCCGCGCGCCGCGATCACACGGCTGTCTGGACTGGCAAGGACATGATCGTCTGGGGCGGCTGCGGCGAAGATGGCTGTGCGAAGTATTACGGGGATGGTGGCCGCTATCAGCCCGACTTTGGCGCGGGAACATGGACGCCTGTCCCCGAAGTGCCCACTCTTTCCCCGCGCAAGTACCATGGCATGGTGTGGACTGGCACAGAGATCATCGTCTGGGGTGGAGAGGCCCAAACGAAGCTGGGTGACGGAGCCCGCGTGGTGCCCTGACTAGGCTATAAGGCAGCTCCGTGTCCGAACCCTCTTCGCCGCTACGCGCCCTCTCGCACCCGCTGCCCGCGGGCATGCGCGACCTCTTGCCCGCCGAGGCGGCCCAGCGTCGGGCCATCGCGCGGCGCATTTTGGAGCACTTTCGCTTGGCCGGGTACGACCTCGTCGTGCCCCCGGCGTTCGAGCTCGCGGAGGTCCTCGAACGGGGCCTCGGCGCGCTCGATCCGGACAACGTGCTCCGCTTCGTGGAGCCCGAGTCAGGCGAAGTCGCGGCCCTGCGGCCCGATATGACGCCGCAAATCGCCCGCATGGTGGCTACGCGCCTCGCCTCACGGCCGTTGCCCATTCGCCTTTGCTACGAGGGTACGGTCGTGCGGCGACGCCAGGGCAGGGCGCGGCGCGGCCGGCAGATCCCGCAGGCGGGCGTCGAGCTCTTTGGCGTCGACGGCATCGAGGGGGACCTCGAGGTGCTGCGTTTGGCCTGTGGCGTCGCGCGGGCGGTGGGGCTCAACGGCTTCGTCGTCGATGTGGGTCACGCGCGGGTCGCGGGCTCGTTGCTCGATCAGCTCTCGCCGCGGCTCGTGGGCGAGGTGGCCGCGGCGCTGGCGCGCAAAGACGTGGCTCAGGTCGAGGTCTCGATCGCCTCCGAGGGGGCCAAGGCCTTGTCGAAAGAAGCCAAAAAAGCGTTGCTTTCGCTCTGCCATTTGCATGGTGGCGCGCCGGGCGACCGCTCCGTGCAAGACGTTCTGCGCGAAGGACGCTCGCTGTTCGCGGGCACGGCGGCCGAGACCGCCCTCGATGAAATCGAGACCGTGTGCGCCCGCGCCAAGGCCTTTGGCGCGCTGTCCGTCGACCTCGGCGAGGTGCGCGGATTTGCTTATTACACCGGCCTTTTGTTTCATGTCCTGGCGGAGGGGCCGGGGGAGCCCGTGGCGTCCGGCGGGCGCTACGACAACCTGCTCAGCAACTTCGACATGAAGTGCTCGGCCGTGGGCTTTGGCCTCCATCTCGACGCCCTGCTGCGCACCGAGGCCGGGGCCTTCGACGGCGCCCAAGCGCGGGTGCTCGTGGGTCCCGACGCGCGCGCCGAGGACATCGCAGCGGCGCTGCGCGAGGTGCGCGTCGCCGCCGCGACCTACCCCGGCGACGACGTCGATGGCTATGCGCGCGCCTGGGGATATCCCCTGGTTTTGGCGCGTGACGATGGCTTTTGGGTGCTGCGTCGTCTGCTCGACGACGGCGTTGACATCGCGCTTCGCACGCAGAACGAAGCCGCCCTGGTGAGCCACGCCGCGATGATCGTGCTTGGGTCCGAGAGCGCAAATTGAAGGAGAAGCCATGCCGGCGGTCGTGATCGTAGGCGCCCAATGGGGCGACGAAGGCAAAGGGAAGATCGTCGATCTGTTGACCGAGCGCGCCGAGGTCGTCGTGCGTTACGCGGGGGGGCCCAATGCCGGTCATACCCTCGTTGTCGGCGACGAGAAGATCGTCGTTCGGCTCATCCCGAGCGGCATTTTGCGGCGCGACGCCGTGTGCATCATGGCCCAGGGCATGGTCGTCGACCCGGCCGTCCTCGTCGGCGAGATCGACACCCTCGAAGCCAAGGGGCACCACACGGCAGGGCGGCTCTTCGTGTCCGACCGCGCGCACGTGATTTTGCCCTACCACTTGCTCGTCGACGGCCTGCGCGAAGACGCGAAGGGCGGCACCAAAATCGGCACCACCAAGAAGGGCATTGGTCCTTGCTACGAGGACAAAGCGGCCCGTCGCGGTCTGCGCTTGGGGGATCTTCGCGACCCGGCGCACGCCCGCGCGCGTGTCGCCGAGGCGCTCGCCGCGTGGGCTCCCGTGATCGTCGATCTGGGCGGCGAGGTTCCCTCGGTCGACAGCGTAATCGACGGGATTTTGCCGCTTTTCGCGCGCTTTTCCGAGCTCGTGACCAGCACGTCGTCGCTCATCGACGACGCCGTCAAAGCCGGTCGCAAGGTGCTCTTCGAGGGCGCACAAGGCACGCTGCTCGACATCGATCACGGCACCTATCCGTTCGTCACGTCGTCCTCCGCTGTATCCGGCGGCGCGGCCACGGGCTCCGGCATCGGTCCGAACCGCATCCATCGCGTCATCGGTATCACCAAGGGCTACGCGACGCGCGTGGGCTCCGGGCCTTTCCCGAGCGAGCTCAACGACGACATCGGCGAGCACCTGCGCACCAAGGGCGGCGAGTTTGGCTCGGTCACGGGGCGTCCGAGACGCACCGGATGGCTTGATTTGCCAGCTCTTCGCTACGCCGCGCGGGTCAATGGCCTGGACGGTCTCGCGATCACCAAGCTCGATGTGATGACCGGGCTACCCACGCTTCGCGTTTGCGTCGCTTACGACACGCCCACGGGTCGCACGCGCGATTTCCCGGTCGACGCGCTCGATCGATCGACGCCGGTGTTCGAGACGTTGGCCGGCTGGACCGAACCTTTGCCTGCGGTGCGCACGTTGGCGGAGCTGCCGGCGGCGGTCCTCGCGTACGTTCGCTTCGTGGAAGAAGCGTCGGGCGTGCCCGCGTACATCGTGTCCGTCGGGCCCCGCCGCGACGAGACCATCTTGCTGCGCGACGCCTTCGGCTGAGCCTTTCAGGGCGGAGGGACGTCCGCGGACGCGACCCAAAATCCAGCGTTTTCGCCGGGCGTAAGGGCCAAACTCTTGGGCAGCACGTTGGTGTAACCGACGACCGTTTCGAGCACGTACACCTCGGCGCCGGCCTCGATGATGCCGGCCCGCGCGGCAAGCTCGTTACGCGTGGAGCGCACGACGGTGTCCTTCGTGAAGGTCGCGACACGCGGCGGGCTATCGCCAAAGCCGAGCTGCGCGCCCGACACCACGCGACGCGGAGGAATGAGCTGATCCATCAGCTCACCCTTCTTCATGGCCGAGAGCTGGCTCCACTTGGCCCAGGCGTCGATGATCACGTCGCCCTTCGTCACGACGTGCACGAAGCCGAGCTTTTGTTCGGTGCTCCAAAAAAGCTGGCTCGCGCCTTCGATCATGGTGAGCGAGAGGACGACGTCGCCCTTCGGCGCATCCAACAGCTCGAGCGTCGTGCCCTTCATCGTGTAGCCGCGCGCGTTGCCCTCGGGCTCCATCGGCGGCGCGACGACTGGCGCGAACGAGAACGCCTCGCAGCTCGCGGTCGCGCTCACCTTCTGACTCTCCGAGCCCAGGATCGTGTGCTCCACGGTCAGCCCCGAGCCGGAGGCCCGGGTGACCGTGACCTCTTGCCCCGCGGTGATCCACACATGGCCCGCGTAAACAGGCACGTCCGCCGCGGTAAAAAGCGGCAATTCGGTGAGCTTTGCGTAGCCCTCGATGCGCAACGAAGGGGCGCCCGCGACGCTCGTCGCGATGCGCGCGCGGGCGGCGTTGATGTCTTGCGGGACCTCGAAGGCGGTGACTCCGACGGTTGCGCCGGTGAACGTCGCGATGGGCTTACCGCCCACAGGAGCGTCGTAGATCGTCACGCCCTTGGGCATGGCGTTGGTGCCCTTGAGCGGGCACGCGTAGGCGGCGATGGCTTCGTCGGCACGGGCTTCGGTCGCGTTCGCGAACAACAAAAGCCCGATCAACCCAGGGGCAAGGGGGCGTGCTAGACAACGCATGCCGCATCCTACCTCACGATCGCCGGTCGATCCCGCGGCGAGCACAACATGCACCTTAGCTTCACCACGCCGCGCAAGTTGCCTCGGCCGCGGGACCTCGAAGGCAACGTCGTGGTCCTCGACATCGCGTTCGCATCGGAGGCGGGCACGTCGGGCTTCGAGAGCGTCACGCTGCCGTTCATCCAGGGGTTGGGTCCGCGTCTGCGTGCCTGGGTCGATCATCACGACAGCACGTTTCACAGCCGTTTCGCCGACGATCCGCGCTTCTTGCTCACCACCAAGGCCGAGCACGGCGCCTGCCCCGAGCTCGTCACGCCCGAGGTCGTCGAGCGCGCGGGACCGATCGACACCATCGTGTGCCATAGCGACTTCGATGGGCTGGCGAGCGCGGCCAAATGGCTGCGCGGTGGCATCGAGCCCTACCCCGGGTGCGACGCCGACGCGCGCGCGGTGGACACGCGGGTCGGCGAGGTGGGGCCTTTGGGTCAACGCTTCGATCGCGCGCTCCGCGCGAGGCCGCGCGATCAAGGGCTCTTCGGCATCGTCGTGCGTCACCTCGCCTCGGGGCTCTCCGACCCGTCGCTGTGGGAGATCATCGATCAAGCGGCCGGCGAGCTGCTGCGCATGGAGGCGACGACGCGCAAGCTCGCGTTGCGCTACGAGGTTTTGGAGCCCGGGATCGCCGTCGTGGACGCGTCGATACGGCCGGGCGCCTTCGACAAAACACTGTTGCTCTTGCTCGGCCAAGAGCGCGCGCGGATGTCGATGGTCATCGACAACGACACCGTGACCTTCGCCGCGCCCTTCGAGAGCGGCGTCAATTTCCTTCAAATCCTCGGGATTTCAGGCGGCATGCCGACGCGCGTGTCCATCGCGCGCAAGCACCTCGGCGACGCGCTCACCCGCCTCGGCCTGCGCCCGAGCGACGTAACGCGCCTCGTGACGCGGCCCTCATCCGAGGCCTGAGGGGGGCCTCGAGCTCGACAGGGGACCCTCCCGTTCCAAGTGCTTGCGCCGCAGCGTGGCGTAGCGATCGAAGGTCCACACGGCCATGGCGCCCACCACCGGGCCGATGAAGACGCCCGCCGTCCCGAACACCTCGAGACCCCCAAACAGGCTCAAAAGCACGAGCAATGGGTGCATTTTGGAGCCGCGGCTCTGCACCCAGGGGCGCACCACGTTGTCCGAGACACCGATAATCACCGCCGCCACCAACATGCCGACGGCGGCGCCCGAGCGATCGACCGCGATCAGGTAGATGACCGCCCCGAAGGTGATGGGCGTCGTGCCAACGAGCGGGATGACGGCGAGGGCCGTCGCCAGCACGCCGAAGATGAAGGCCCCTGGCACGCCGAAGATGGCGAGGGCCAGCATGGTGAGCACACCCTGCACGAGGGCCGTCACGCTGACGCCGACGATGGCCCCGTTCACCGTCTCTTGCACCGACTCGAACAGCTCCTCCGTGGCCTCCCGCGTGAACGGCGAGAGCATCAAGATGGCCTTCGTGACGGCGCTTCCGTCGCGCAAGAAGTAGTAGAGCGACAAAAGAAAAATGAAGAGCGCGAGCAGTTGTCCGGGCAGGGCCACCGCGATGCCCTGCGCTGCGTCGGCGAGGGCGGTGCCCACCGTGCTCACGAGGTCTTGCAGCGTGCCCCCGAAGGTCTCCGGCTTGAGCCCGCCATCAAACGGCATGCGGCCGCCGTAGGCCTCGAACTTGGTCCACACGAAGCTGCGCAGCGTGTCGAACGTCGCGGGCCAATCGCGATCGAGGAAGTCGTTGACCGAGACAACGACCTTCGCGGCGACCAGCCCGACGGGGATGACGACCACCACGACGACGCCAGCGGTGAGCAGCGAGGGGCTCCACGCGGCGCGCTTTTGCAGCCTGCGATCGAGCCGAAGCTTCAGCGGGAACAGCAGCATCGCCCCCAGCGCGCCGAGCGCGATGGGCACGAGCAGATCGTGGATCATCCACAGGAACGCGCCGACCAGCACGAGCCGCAGCGTCGTAGCGAGCAGACGATCCGAGGACTCCACGGCGCGCCTCTCCCGGCCCTAAGCCTGCGCCACGTCGTGCAGCACGACCTCGTAGTCTTCGATGACGGTGTTCGCGAGCATCTCGTCGGCCATCGTAGCGAGCCTCTGCTTCAGGTTCGGATCTTCGGCCGCCGCGCGGTCCATTTCGATCTCGATGAGCTTGCCGATGCGCACCCCCTTCACGCCCGAAAAACCCAGGGATCCGAGGGCTTTTCGCACCGCGTCGCCCTGAGGATCGAGCACCTCTTGCTTCAGTCGTACGAGCACCGTCGCCTTCATGTCGTTCTCCGCAGTCGTTCGAGATTTCGTGGAATACGCGTCGCGGGATCTTCCAAATCCGGCAAAAACGCCTGCCCCGTGATGCGCTCGAAGGCCTCGATGTAGCGCCGCGAGGCTTCGATGCGCACCTCGTCCGGGATGGCTGGCAAGGGGCCGTCTCCGCGGAAGCCTTCGGCCGCGAGGAAGCGCCTGAGGTACTCTTTGTCGAA
>CAYLJT010000371.1:0-8348 GCA_964383995.1 uncultured Polyangiaceae bacterium | reverse complement strand
ATACGACCGCGCGCTGCGGACGGCAGATGCCTTGGGCACCAACCAGCGCGAGACACTCGGGCAGTTCAACACCCTGGTGGCGAAGGGCTTCGCGGTCGACGAGATCGAGAAGATCAGCAAGGGTTTGGCCGACCTAAAGGCCATCAACCCCACGGCCAACCTGCAATCGATTACGCTCGCCATCTCGCAAATCCGCGGCAAGGGGCGGCTCCAGGGCGAGGAGCTGATGCAGCTCGCCGAGGCCGGCTTGTCGACATCCGGCGTCATGGAGCAAGTTGCCAAGTCGATGGGCAAGTCCACCAAGGAGGTGGAGGCCCTGCTGCGCGGTGGCAAGGTGACCGCGGACCAAGGCATCGACGCGATTCTCAAGTCGATTCAGGCGACGACCGGGTTGGAGCTTGGCGGGGCGGCCGCGGCCCGCGCACGGACGTTGTCCGGGCTGATGGAGCAGCTCTCGTTTGCCAATATCTCCGACCGCCTTTTGCTCAATGTCGACCTCGGGGATGGCGCAAAGGACGTCGAAGGATTCCTTGCCAACCTCAACGACCTGCTGAAGTCAGACAGCGCGGCCGCGTCGCAGTTGCGAAGGACCATCGGACGCGGCTTCGGAGGGCTGTTCACCGCCCTCTTTGGCGATCTGTCGGGACCCGAGGGCGCGAAGAAGCTCGAAAAGGTTGTTCTCTCGGTGGTCTCGACCATCCAAAGCGTGGTCGCAGGCGTGACAGGTTTCTTCTCGGGCTTTGGCGGTGCGCTCGCGGACGGCCTCGGGCTGGTCGGTGACTCTTTGAACGAGGTCGACCGGGAGAAGGCGCTCCGTAAGCTGTCGGCGGACTTCGCCATGCTCGGGTCCGCGCTGGGGTACACCATCGTCGCGCTCGTCGAGGTCACAAAGTTCTTCGTCAACCTGGCCTCCGCAGCGTCCATGACGGTGCAGGCGATTCTCGATCCGCTGAACTTCGTCCTCGGAGCGCTAGACGGGCTGATTCCAGGTTTTGAAGCCAAAGGCACCTCGCTAGGCCGCGCAATCGCGAACGGAATGACCTTCGGCATCTACGGCATGATCGCCGACATCGTGGCCGCCGGCAGTGCCATGGGTGGCGCCGCGGAGCAGGGCGCCAGCCAAAAGCTCCAGATTCACTCCCCCTCGAAGGTGTTTGACCGGCTAGCCGGCTACACGGTCGAGGGCTTCACGAACCGCATCGCCAACGACAACGGTCCGGCGCTCGCGGTGTCGAGTATGCTGGGCTCCCCGGCCGAGCTCGCTCAACAGGCACGCGGCGGCGCGGTTTCGGCGTTGGGCGCCGCCGGCGGCGCGCGGGTCTACTACATCACGATCCACGCTCCGAACGGTGAGCCCAAGACCATCCGCGCAGAAGTCGCCGACCTCCTGGACGAGCTGGAGGCCTCCGCCGCGTGACGGTTCCGCACTGGCACCAATCCCCGAAGGTGTGGGACACCCTGGTGGTCAACGATAGGCCGTGGCCCGGGGTCGCCCGACTCAAGATCCGGCGGGGCCGCAAGTTCGACCGGAAAGAGTCGGGCGGCGCAAACGGCGAACGCCAGACCTTCAAGGGCACCCGCGCTGCGGATGTGGATATCGAGGTCCGTGTCGTCGAGCCAGCGGACTTTGAGGCGCTCCAGATCGAGCTCGAGCTTGTCGAGCCGTTCGCCGGGAAGGACAAGATCACGCCCGTCACCATCGGTCACGCGGCGGCCGCCATGAGGAAGGTCGCGGCCGTGCAGATCGAGGAAATCGAGGGGCCTGACCTCAACGATGGCGTTCTCACCCTGCAGCTCAAGTGCTTCGAGTTCTCCGGCGGTCCAAGCAAGGCGAACGGCACCGGAACAGCCAAGGCGGGTGGGAGCCACGACGCTGTGTGCGAAGCCGCTTGGAAGGCCCACGATAAGGCCTGGACGGCGCTGGTTCGCGCGACGAAGAAGCTCAACGCAAGCGGCGACGACTTGGTGCGAGATCGAAACCCCGAGTACGACGCCGCTGCGGCGGCCTTCAATGCAGCACGCCGGCAGATCCTTGATCTCAAGTGCGCCCAGTGGACGCCTCCGAGCGCGCAGCCTGGATCGGCGGCCCCGTGATTACCGCCAACGGATTTCCTGTGATGGGTCTGACCTTCACCCGCTACTTCCGCGGGCGGTGGGTGTGCGACCTTGATGTGGGCAGCGAAGAAGCTCTCACCAGCCCGGTGACCATTACAGACACGGCATCGGACTTCGTCGCGATTGGCTCGGTGTACCGCGGCGGTGAACACCTCGACCAGGCGTTCACCCGGGTGGTCGGTGGTGCCGGCGGTCTGCGTGAGCAGCTCAGGGCGCGAAGCTACCGCGCCGTGCCGGCCCGCGTGCCCATCATGCAGGTGCTCTCGGAGACCGGCGAGGCCCTGGCGAAGACAGCGGACGCGGTTCTGCTTCGCACGTTGCTACCCTATTGGTCGCGCGTGGGTGGGTTGGGCGAGCTGGCGCTTACCGCCTTGACCACGAAGCTCGGCGCGACGTGGCGGACGCTGCTCGATGGGACGGTGTGGATCGGCACCGACACATGGCCAGCCATCGCGCTGGAAGACGAGCCGTTGGAGCGACATTTGCGCGAGGGTCGCTACTCCGTCGGCGCCGAGGCCCTTGACCCTGCCATCGCGCCCGGGGTGCTGCTCTTCGACCGACGCGTGTCCACCGTGATTTGGACGGCTACTCCCAAGACCACTCGCGCCGAGGTGTGCTTCTTCGATGGTTGAAACGGACCGCATCAAGGCGGCGCTGCGCAGCCTGGTGGTGCGTGTGTTGACCGAGCTCGGCTTCGACTTCACGCAGTTGGTGCCCGCGCGCGTGGTCAAGGACAACGGCAACCAAACCGTGGACGTGACCTCCGATCTAGACAGCGTCGACGGGCAGCAGGGTGTGCCCGTACGCCAAGGATCGCCGGGTCAGACGATGGTGGTGCAGCCCGGCGCGCGCTGTCGCATGGCGTTCGACGGACGCGACGGCGCTCAGCCCTTCGTCGCCCTCTGGGACGCTGGTGTCGACCCTGTCTCGTGGACCCAACGGGCCACGGACACCATCATCATGGACGCCGACGACATCGAGCTCGGCGAGGCCGCCGGCGTGGTCGCGCGCGACGGCGACGCCATCGAAATATGGATCCCCAACCCGCTGCCACCGCCCAACGAAATCGTCATCGCAACGGGCTACCTGCGGGTGATCTCGGCCATCCCTTCGAAGGTCAAGGCGTAGGTGGACTATTCGACCTACCCCGACGTGGACGAAGCGTTCGCTCCGCTCAACGAACAACAGGCGATCGCCCAGGTCTGCGCGCGCAGGCTCGAAACGCCCCGCGGCACGCTCCGCACCGACCCCAACTTCGGCTTCGACTGTCGTACCTATGTGCTTGGCAAGGTCGACCAGGCGGTGAGGATGCGCCTGCGCACGGAGATAGCGGCCGAGCTGGTGAAGGACGAACGCGTGAAAAGCGCGAGGGTCAGCGTCGAGCACACCGCCGGCACGCTTACCATCAAGGTTGAGCTGACCACCTCCGTCGGCCCGTTCACGTTGCTCCTTTCGGTCTCGCAACTGTCGGTCACCATTCTTCGGGGTGCATCGTGAGCAGCACTCTTCTCCAGCTCCTAACCCCCACCTCCTTTGATGACCAGCTCACCGCGACCATCGCCAAGCTGGCTAGCAAGGGCGTCGCTGGCGTCTACTCCTGGCACTCGGGCAGCATGCCCAAGGCCATCGTCGAGAATGACGCCGAAGCCCTCGCCGATCTTACGCTGCTGCTCGTCCAGATCACGAGCGGTGGTTTCCTCCACGAGACCGAGGAAATCACCGATACCACGGCCCGCGAAGCGTGGGTCGAGCTGGTAGCGGAAAACGTCTACCAAGAGACGCGCACCCCAGCCCTCTTCACCTCGGGCGATGTGGTGCTCAGCTGCGCGGCGACTGCCGGCCCGTACACCATCACTGCCGGCGTGCACGCCGTCCAGCATGGCGCGGACCCGAGTCTGATCTACAACGCCACCACCGGCGGCACCCTGGCCTCCGGAGGCACGCTGCCGATCACCGTCAAGGCGGAGTCACCTGGCGTGGCGTACAACGCGGCCAACCTTGCCATCACCGGCTTGGTCACTTCGCTGCCGGGTGTCACCGTCAGCAACCCGGGCCCCGGTGGTGGGGCCACATGGATCACCTCCGCTGGGGCCGACAAGGAGAGCATTGCCAGCCTGGTCGCGCGCTGCGAGGCCAAGTGGGCGAGCCTTGCCATGGGCTACCCGTCGGTCTTCTATTCCTACTGGGCCCGGAAGGCCGCGGCGACCGTAACGAAGGTGCTCGTGCTCGACGACAACCCGGGTGGCCCGGGGACGATTTGGACCTACCTGGCCAACAACGCCGGCGCCGCCACAGGTGGAGAGGTGTCGGCCGTCCAGACCGAGTTGGACCTCCGAATCCCAAAGACGATCCTCCATACGGCCAAGCCGGCCGTCGACGTCGTGGTGGACATCGTAGCGACCATCAAGGTGCCAGCCACCTACTACGCCGCCGCGGCGGCCGAGCTTGCGAGCAGCATCCCCGCGTTCTTTGCAGAGACGGAGATCGCAGGCTCCGCCGGCGGGACGTTGGAGCGTGAGGAGTTGATCGACGTGCTGTGGGTGAACGGCAAGGTCACAGGCCTGGACGTGACCAGTCCCGCCGCGGATGTGCCTCTCGCGCAGGGCGAGAAGGCCCAGCTAGGCACCGTCACCCTGACCTGGGTGCAGACGTGAGCTACAAGAAATACCAGTCGGTCGACGCGGCGCCGCCGTGGCTTCAACGACCGAAAGGTAAGGCCTTCCTGGAAGCCTTCGGCGAGCTGAAGGACGAGGTCGTCGACCGCGCGAAGGAATCCGTCAAGGCGCGGTTTATCGGCCTGGCGCCGGACGACTCGCTGGGGGTGCATGGCGCGGACTCACAGATCGACCAGGGCCCCTCCGAGGCCGCCGATGCCTTCCGGGCCCGGTTGCTCGACCGCTGGAACCACCACACCTGGCGCGGTCTGGAGAAGGGCCTCGAGGACGCCCTGACCGTCCACGGCATCGCCGACGTACGGATGTACACCCGAAGGGACAGCACACCATTCGACGACAACACGCACTGGTGGTCTCGCTGGTGGTTGTTCGCCTACCAGCATTCGTGGGCGCAGCTCTTCGCCGCCGATGACGTCCTGGCTGGCGACGAAGTCGTGTGCGGCACCACGATGACGTACTCCGAGCTCCGCACCATACGACGGATCTGCCACAAGACTCGGTCTGGCCACGAGCTCGGCGTCTACCTGCTGCTCATCTACGACGACACCGTCGTTGCCGGCCCCGAGACCATCGCCGACGACGCGCTACGGCAGATCGACGACCCGGCTGTCTGCGCCTTGCCGCTCGGGCGCATCGTTGGCCAGTGCGGCGCGGCCATCGCTTCTGAGCACACCATTTGTGGCTACTACTTCGAGTGAGGGACCATGCTAGCTGAGCCCATCGACGTCAATTCCGCCTTCCCCGGCGGCCTGAAATACATCCAAAACGGTGACCCGCTGTCGACGGGCAATTTCCAGATCGTGGCGGCGGACATGGCCGCAGCAGTCGGGTACCTCAAGCTCCGCCTGCCTGCCCACGGAGGCGTGCTGACCACCAGCGGCGCGGGCGCTGTAGCGATCACCGCGGGCACGGGGGGCTACACGGTCTCGTTGTCCGGGTCGTTCGTCCGCGTGACCTTCAGCGTTGCCCTCCCCAACGCAAACTACGGAGTCATCGTCACGCCGGACAACGACGCAAACGGCTTCTGGGGCACCTACGACGCCAAGACGACGGCCAAAGTAGACCTCGCTCTCTGGAGCGCCACGGGCACCCAAATGAACCTGGCCGCAGCCGTGGCTTCGTTCACCTTCGCCATCTACACCTACAGCTAGGAGACCCATGAACGCCGCGACGAACGCGCTTCCGCGCACATTGCCCATCGAGCACCGCGTGGCGAAGCTCGAGCACACGCTGGGCGAGGCCCCCAACGAAGCAACCAACGCCCCGGGAAGCGGCGTGCTCGGAGTACTCGTCGACATCCGCCGGAAGATCGACGACGCCGAACGCCGTCGGCGACGCATGATCGCCCTCGTGGGCGTGCCCTCGCTCGCGGCCGCGTTGGCGCTCCTGCACGAGGTGGTGAAGCTCGTGGGGCTGGTGCAGGCCCTGCGGCCCTGATCGCTACAGCTTGAAACGGCGGGCCGCTTCGTCGGGCGTGAGGCCGCGTAGAAGCTCGAAACGGCGGGCCGCTTCGTCGGCGAGTAGGTGACTCTGTGGGACGGCGTGAAGCTCACGGTAGCGAAGGATCAACGGTTCGTAGCATATTCGAAGATTAGCAAGCTTGAACGCGCGCTGCTGTAGCGCCTTGCATGCCTCGTATGCTTCGTGGGGCGTCCCAGAGAGGACGATTTGAACAACTTCGAGAATCTCCTGCTGCGCCCGCGCGAGTTCCTCCTCCATGTCCTCGATTAAGCTAGATGTTCGCATCTTGTTATTTGTGGGCAAGGGCGTAGTTTCTGGTGCCAGGTCCCGTTCCCATGGCTAGGCGGCAGCTGGCGGCACGCTGTCGCGTCCGCCGGTACCGCGCAGCGCCCGCGCTCTTCCAGCGGCCCCCAACACGCGGTGCACCCCGTAGTCGACGTCGTTGGCGTCGACCCACTGCTGGAGCTGCGAGCGCACCGCGTAGGGCCCGCGATGGCCTACGCGCACCGGCGGTCGTTCGCCGGCGGGCTTCTGCAGCAAGTACTGGAGCTTTCGCAGGCTGACGCCCAGGGCCTTAGCGATTCGCTGCAGGCCGTAGACCAGCGCCGGGGGCTCGCCGCTCGGTTGCATCAGGTCCAGGCGGCTCGGGGGATGATGGGCTCCACGTCGTCGTCCTGCTGCCGGCTACGACGGCGCCGCGAGACGGGAGGGGCATCTGCCTCGTCGGTCGCCCGAAAGGCCGCCAGCGCCTTCTTGGCGAGCTCGCGCGACGACTCCTGCAGAGCGACGCGCTCCGCCGCGGGCCCCACGACGCACAACGACAGCAAGGCGGACTTGGCCCCCTTGCGCTTTGGGGGAAGCTGCAGCAGCGCGACCCCAGCGAGCTCGGCGAACTCCTGCCGCACCTCCCGCGCGAGGCCGGCGACGGGCGTGTGCAGCGCGACCAGGATGCGCTGGTGTTGAGGCTCGACGCGCGCGATTCGCGCAGCAATCGCCCGGGCGCGCGAGACGGCGTCCAGGCGGTGCGCGCTGACACCTCGGGCGCCGGAGCCGCCCTCACCGATTCCAGACAAGGCCAGATCGACCAGCGCCCCAAAGTTCGAACGGAGACCCAGTGCGGCCTCCATGTCACCCCCGTAGAACCATGCCAGGTCGCCGTGCTGAAGCCGCATTGGGCCACGGTAGCACATCGTCCGCGCAGCGTCCCCTATTGGTGTGACAGGCAATGTCCATGCAACAAAAAACGCCCCTGCGTGTCGATTCACGCGGGGGCGCTTGGTTTGGCGGTCAGTTCGGTGCGTTCTCGGGCTTCGGCTCCGCCGCCTGCGGGCCTTCGCCTTCCGCCTCGGCGCCGACGTCCGAATCGACCTCTTCGGGTGCCGACGCACCGTTGCTCTTCGCGCGCTTGCGCGCCTTGTAGAGCGACGGGGCGATGAGATCCGCATCTCCCTCATCCCAGCGGAGGAAGGTGATGGCGCGCCGCACCTGATCGTAGGAACGCACGAGGACCGTGAAAGCACGGGTCCGGCGGTCGCTCACGAGCAGCGGTGACTCTTGCCGCTCGCGCTTGCCCACGGCGGTGAGAAGTGCGGGGCCGAGCACGCGGGCGCGTTTGATCTCGGCGTCGGTGACCGGAGTCTTGTTGGCGATCTCGTCGCGCTTTTGCGTGAACATCGCGCCCAGCGCGACAAGGTCGTTGGCAAGGTCGATGTACCCGTGCCCTGCACGAATCATCGCCACAGCATCGATGTCGAAGTAACCGCGGCGTGCGAGGGCCTCTGCATCACTCAGGAGGTTGTTGCGGAGCGCGGTCGCCTCCTCGATCATGCTGCGCGTGGCGTCTTTGGCTTCCTTGGTCGGGGGCAGCCACTGCAGGTGCGCGTACCACGCGGCCAGCGCGTAGTTGCGAAGGTGGTGAACGTGCTTCGGGTCGATGAGCGCCACGATCTCATCGGCCATGGCGAGAATCCCGGGCTCGGCGCCGAGGACGTTGGAAACAACCTGCGGAACGTCGAGGTTGATGGCTCGTCGCTCGGCAGCGCGTCGAGCTCCGCTTGCACGGAGTCGTAGGCGGCCGCGGCGTCAGGCGGTGACGAT
>CAYLJT010000370.1:0-8364 GCA_964383995.1 uncultured Polyangiaceae bacterium | reverse complement strand
AGGTGCTTGGCCAGCGCGTCGCTGTCCACCTCGTAGCGGACCTCGTAGGGCACCATGCCTTCGGTCGCCGCGTCGCCAAAGTCCCGCAACAGCACCATCAGCTTGGTCCGTTGGGCCCGCGCAACCAACGCCTGCGTCAGCTTCTGGTAGTCCGCCTCCGCCCTGACCGCGCTCGGTGCGAGGGCGACCAACAGACCCGACAACACCTGACCCACCGCCGCGCCCCACTTCGCGAGCACCGCCGCCAACGCGGTCTCGTCGGCAAACGCCGCCCCCGCTGACACCTCCGGCACCACCATGCCATCTTCCGCCAACCCCTTCCGCAGAGCCGCTTCGTCTCGGACAAACAGAGCGTGCGCCTCGCGCAGGAACGCCTGCATCCCTTCGAAGGGGCCGTCGAGGACAAAGAACGGATGACGGCAAGCCGGATCGAGCTCGGCCCAGCGCAGGGTAGATGCCACGTCCTTGGGAGAAGCGCCCGACACCACCATGCGCGCCGACGCCGGTAATTCCTTGGGATCCCTTCGCAAGGGCGATGGGTAGAGCCAGGCCAGGAGGTCTTTTTTGAACGCCGTTCCGGCGCGGGTCAAGGGATCCATCTGCGCCTCAGTTGACGTTCACCGTGCCGCCCGTGATGTCCACCGTGCCGCCCGCGATCTTGATGCTTCCTCCTTCAAGGGAGATGCTTCCGCCCTTGATGGACACGTTGGCACCGGAGATGACCACGTCGCCGCTGGCCGTCACCGTGACAGTCGCGCCCTGCACCGTGGCGTCGCCGCTGGCGTCGGCCAAAAACGTCGTCGTTCCGATGGTAGCCGTGCTGCTGGCGCTCATCGTCCAGTCGGTGGCGTTGTCGTTCATGGTCGGGGCGTTCACCTCCACGGTGGGCGCGTTCAGGGTCGTTGTCGCAGACACGTTGACGGTCATCGCGGCGCCCACGGTAAGGTCGTAAGCGGCGCTGATGTTCTCGGTCTTGGCCGCGGTCACCGTGACGGTCTGGGCGCCGTTGACGGTGTAGTCCTCCGGTCCGACGCTCACCGTGTGGGGTCCCGAAACGGTAAGGTTGCGGTCGGCGTCCACCGTTTGATCTTGCCCCGCGGTGATGGTCAGCGTTTGCCTTCCGGTGATGGTGACCGACTCGTCACCGTCCACCGTCTCCGCGTTGTTGCCGCCGACATGGGTGG
Organism: uncultured Polyangiaceae bacterium; assembly: GCA_964383995.1. Lineage (GTDB taxonomy): Bacteria > Myxococcota_A > Polyangia > Polyangiales > Polyangiaceae > CAYLJT01. Next base: position 7,180 of record CAYLJT010000370.1, on the reverse strand, counting down.
AACGATCGGCCCCCGTGTCTTCGGAGCGGTTGACCGAGACACTCGAGGTCGAGTTGTTGGCCACGCTCTCCGTGCGATCGTGTCCGACGTTCGAGCTCCAGTTCTTCCCTGCCGTCAGGGCCACCATTTCTTCGCCCGCGGTGTCGTCGAAGGAAAACTCGTTCAACACGGCGCCGCCGGGGCTCGCCATCGACTTCATGGTGGACACGGGAGCCGCACCCTTCCCGAGGGCGGGCGCGGGTTGCACGCCGTTGTAAACTCTTCCCACCACGATGGGTCGATCGGGATCGCCTTCCTCGAACGACACGATGACCTCGGTGCCGACGCGAGGGTGATGCAGGGCGCCGCCGCCCGCTCCGGCGAAGACCTGACTGACCCGGACCCACATGCTCGCAGGCTCTTTGTCGAGGCGCTCTTGTTCCTTGTCCCAGTGAAACTGCAGGCGCACACAACCGTTTTCGTTGCCCTCGGGACCACCCACATGAATCTCCGCGCCGCGGGTGCTTGGCTCGTCCACGACGACGGCCGTTTGTGTACCAACGATACGCGGCTTGGGCGTCCTGCGCGCGGGGCGAAACTTCGACTCGTCGGGGGCCTCGGCGGTACCCCGCTTGGCCAGCTCGACCTCGCAGCGGAAGGGCACATTCCCCGGGAGTCCGTGGCGATCGGCCCCGTGCTCACCGGGGCTGACCCCGATCAGGCGGGACGCGGTGACGAGCCACTCGCCTTCAGCACGGCTGCTGGCATGGGAGAGAGGGAAGATGCTCCCGGCGCCGAGCAACCGACACGCTCCGGCGGCGGTCGCAAAGCGCGCCTCGATGGCAAGGCGTTCGGCCAAAACCTTGGCCAGGGGCGCCCCTTGATCGGGACTGTCGACGAAGGTGCCTGGGTAGGCCTGGACAAACAAGTCGCTGTCGGCGCCAGACTCGGCCACCATGGCAAGCTTCGGCTTTTGCCAGTTGTAATCCACCAAGGTGACCTTGGTAGGCCGTTGGCGCGCTCCGAGCCGCACATGATCGAGGTGGCGTCCTGGGCTTGTCGCAGACAAGGGCGTAAACGGTGCAAGCTTGGCGCGTCCGCCGTCGTGGTCGGAGAGCACCAGGACCACGGCGGAAGCGGTGTGCTCCACATGGTAGACGATGCCCTCTTCTTCAAGCAAACGGGCCACGAAGTCGAAGTCGCTCTCTTCGTATTGCACGCAGTAAGGTCGGGCCTTGGCGTCACTGAAACGCTTCGTGTCGCGCAGGCGAACGGCCACCTTCTCCTCGGGCAACAGGAAGGGCTCCAGGAGATCGTCCGGAGGCGCCGGGTCCGGGTCGCCCATGGTCACATGCGGATCTCCCGTGAGCACCGCAGTAATAATGGCCTCCAGGCTTTTTTCGAGGAAGATGCGGCTTCGTTTGCGATGCATGGCCCGCGCAAACGGTGGCACGAGCAATAGCTCGAACAGCTCGCCCGCCTCGGTAGGCCCCCGGGACTCGGCGCTCGCCACCAGGCCATGAATGGCGCGCACGGTAGGCGTCGTGATGGTCACCATGCGCAGGGTTCCGAGCTTTCCGACCAGCATGTAAGGATCGATGGCGTCAAGGTCTCCGCGCGCATGCGCAACCACGCGCAGCGAGTAAGGCTGACTGAGCGTGTCCTCGTAATCGAAGCGTGCCACGGAGAGGGCGGTCCATTCGGGCGTCAAGCCATCGACATGGAAGGCAAAGTCGGTGTCCAGCATGGTGTCACTCCGTCAGCGTGATTTGGGCATGGAGGCGAGAAAGTAAGCATCCGAAAAGCGTCGAGCCATTTCGGGGTCGGCTTTGATACGGGGCTCGTAGTAGGTTTCTGCCGCGCGAAAGTCTTCCGCGGTGGTGTTGAAGCGACGAAACACCGAAGCCACGGCGTGTCCTTCGCGCAGGAGCACCGCAGCCAGGGCGGCATAGGTTTCCAAAGGCAGGGAAGGTGCGGGTCGAGGCGGGTCGCGTAGGGCAACGAGGGTAGGTTCGGTGCCCGTCGGCCCGGAGAAAGCGGTCGGTTGACGATCGTTCGCGTGGGTGGGAATGAACGGCAGGGTGTCTTCCGTGTCGACAGCTCCGAGGTTGAGCTGCGTCATGCGCTCTTCGTCGTTGTCCGAGACAGCGGCTCGAGGCTTGGGTGGCAACTCGATCCCCTCGGGAGGCGCCTCGCGAAACGGCAAGGCCGGCTCCTGCCCGGCGTCGGGGACGTCGACGGCGGTGATTTCGGCGGTGGTAGGCTTCTTGAACGGCAGCGCCTTGGCGGCGGCAACGATCGCGGTCAGATCAAGGGGCGCAGTCTGAAGGCCCGGGTGTTTCTTGGACACCGGCGCTGCTTGGGCGGCCCAGGGTGAGGCTAGAGGAGGCGCAGGCAGGGCATGTGAAGGGGAAGAAGAAGCTGAAAATGAGGTCGTTTCCAAAGGCACGGGGTGCGGAGCCATCGCGGCCTCCGCGGGTGACGCGAACGCGGGAGGCGGCGCCGCGACGGGCAGGTCCATGGCACCGCCCAAGGCCTTGACCTCGGAAGCGTAGGCCCGGGAGAAGGCTTCCAACGACTCCACCTTGCCACGCTCCGCATCGTTGGCGAGGGCCGTAAGCCAGGTTTCTTCGATGGAGAGCCAGGTGGGCCAATCAAGACCCGCGGAGCCAAGCGCCTCGTCGATGGAGACCCCGCGATCGAGGAGAGCGCGTGTGCGAGCGAAGAGGTCGAGGGGGATTATGGGGGTCATGACCTAGACGCCCGCGTCCCCAGGCTCTCCTCGACGTCGCCAGCGACCTTGAAGCAGATGTTGCCATTCGCGGCCACAAAAAGATCTCCTATGGGCGGCGATTGTGGTGCATCTGGCCACTGGATACGGAAATTGAAAGCGTCAATTTGGTTAGATACGCTTTCTGCGAGCGTAAACACCTGATCATTCGTGTGGCGCTCAAATTCTAGGAGCAGCTCCCGGAGCTCCTCACCAATCGAGCAAGCGATCACGCGGCCCATCATCCATTCGCCTTCCTGCCCGGAGACGTCTACCTCGAAGCGATTGGCACCCGTTTGGTCGTATATGGTCGCCTTGCTCATGGTGTCTATAGCCCGGTGGTATTAGTGAAGACCCGACTTAGCGCGTCTAAGCTCTCCGGTGTAAAGCCCGCTACGCCATCGGGATGAATAATGCGCGCGTGGCTCGGGAGGTTCTTGGTGGGCCAAGGTATTACATCAAATCCAGCATTTCGAATTTGCTCAACCGTGGACGAACCGACGGTAGAGGCCGCCGCCTGAAGCCCTGTTGCCCGAGGGAATGCGTCCCTCATCTCCTTGGATGCCGCCGCCGCCGAATCGCCCAGCAACACTGAAATTCCCGGTGGCGAAAGTGACTTCTCCGCCTCTTTTAGCGCCAAATTCGCAGCATCTCCACCCCCAATCCGCTGGACGCCCACATCGCCGCCTAGGCAGTCCGACGACAGCCCGAGGGGATCGATAGCTCTAAGCGGGCTGCCCACATACCCATAAACCGGCAACCCACCCAAGAGCCCAATCGGGTCGGGCGAGATGTACCGCCCGGCTTCCGGGTCGTAGTACCGAAAGCGGTTGTAATACAGCCCCGTCTCCGCGTCTTCGTATTGCCCCGGATAGCGCCATGGGTTGTCGGTGCGGTCTTTCTCCGACACTCCCTCCTTCGCTTCCCGCGGCACACCCCAGACGTCGAGCTGCGCTTTCCAAGCCAGTCGGCCTGCTTCGGTCACCAGCATCGTGGGTGTGCCCAGGTGGTCGGTCACTACGCTGTAGCGCCTTTTCCCTTCGATCTTGGCCACCGGCGCAAACGCGCCCGGCTCGAACAGCCAGGTCACTAGCGGCTGGGCTTCCCCCTCCTTGGTCACGCGCTCGTGCACGAGGTCGTCGCCGTCCCACACGTATTCGGTCACCACCTCCCCATACGCTTTACGCACGCGCCTGCCCAACGCGTCGTATACAAAGCTTACCTCTTGCCCGTCGGGCCTGACCACCTTCGCCAGTCGCCCTGCCTCTGTCCAGGTGTACTTCCACGTCGCGCCGTCGGCCAGCACCTTCTCCGTCAATCGGCCTTCGTGGTCGTAGCGCAGTTCGGTACTGCCTACCCTTTCTAGCCTTCCGCCCTTGCCGTACACGCGGTCCGTTTTGTCGGCTGTCTTGAACAGATTGGACACCGCGTCGCTGGTCCGGTGCTGCACCTCACCGTCGGCGAAGATGGCTCTTATCAGGTGCCCCCTGGGGTCGTGCTCGTACCTGGTTGGACCTTCTTTTGTGTCGATCAGTGCGCTGATCTCATCCGCGCCGCGCCATTGGTAGCCTACCCGCGATAGCGTCGCCGGCTCCTTGCCGGGAAACGCGCCAGTCAACACCTCTCGCCGCTCGGGCCTTCCCAGCTTGTCGCGCTTCCACAGGGCGACCACTCCTCCCGGTAGCCTCCTCGCTAGCTCCTGACCGAGCGGATCCCTGGCAATGCTCATCGACCACGGGTCCTGCCGAAAGGGCGCTAGGCCGAGGCCCTGGATACCTGGTGCACTTGCCTTGGCGCTCCAACCGTGCGTCATGCCTGCTAGCTCGCCCGTCTTGTCCCAGGCGTAGTCGGTCTGGTGCCACAGGCTTGTTTCCCGGCTCAGTCGCAAGCCAGTCGGGTCGTAGCGGCTTGCCACCTCGCTGCCGTCGCCATGCCTTTCGGCGACGATTCTGCCGTGGCTGTCTCGGTCAAATACTACGCTCGTGGCCTTGGTTTTCGCCTCCACGAGCTGACCCCTGGCGTCGTAGACGAACACCTCTTCTTCGTCACGCAGCTTGCGCTTGGTTAGCCTGCCCAACGCGTCGTGCTCCAAGAACACCACGCGGTTGTTGGGCCCCAACACGCGGCTCGGGCGGCTCGCCTTGTCGTAGATGTAGCGGTGCTCGATGCCATCGAAGGCAATCTCGCGCTTGACCCTACCCGCCAGGTCGAGCTCGAACCGGTAGCGCTCCGACGCTTGATTCTCCACCAAGGTCAACGCTTCGTCGCTGTCGTAACCGAGACGGACTTGATGGCCCAAGGGGTCTTGGTGCCACACCAACCTTCCCATCCCCGAATAGCGCATCATCACGCGCCGGCCCTGGCTGTCCACGCGCTCGATAAGGTTGCCCTCGGCGTCGTACGCCAAAGTGAGCTTCTCGCCGTCCGCCCGATCCAACGCCACGAGCCTGCCCATTGCGTCGCGCTGCGCCTGGGCTTCGCGCCCCGCCGCGTCCACCACGCCGACTACCCGACCCTTGTTGTCGTAGGCAAACCGCGTGGTGTTTCCCTCCCCATCCCGCACTTCGCGGACGTCGTGTTTTTCTCCCCATTCCAAACGGGTCGTCCGACCCATGGCGTCTTCCACACGCACTAGTCGGCCCTGCTCGTCGTGCTCGTAGCGCGTGGCCGCGCCGTCCGGTCCCACCACCCAGGCGGGACGACGCCGCTTGTCCCAATCGACCTTCCAGGTTGCCCCCGCCGCATCCACGAGCTCGAGCAAAATGCCGTCGTCTCCAAACTGCCGCCGCACCTCGCCGCCAGCGGCGTCTTTCTCCCACACGCAGTTGCCACGCTCGTCGTACGCAAAGCGCTGCTCGTTGCCCAGCGGGTCTTTTTCGCTCAGCTTGCGGCAGAATTTGTCCCAGACATATTCGGTGACGTTGCCCGCCGGGTCCATCATCTTTTCGACCAGACCCAGGGCGTTCCCCCAATATTGCGTGATGCCACCGCGACCGTCTTCCACGCTCGTGAAGTGGCGCTCGCTGTCGTAGGTGATCTTGCGGTCGAAGATGAAACGCGGCACGCCGACATGCGCGTCGGCTAGAGCCGCGAGCTCGGCACGGCGAGCCTTGCTGCCCCGCGGCAGCTCGGGGGCGTCCGGGTTTTCGCCCCAGGTGCGCACACACCAACCCTCCGGGTGGGCTTCGGTCCACCCAAAATGGAAGGTCAGACCGCCCTTGTGGACCTCCCTGACCATCACACCACCTTCGTAGTCGTAGCTGAGCGCGTGGCCCAGCGGATCGACCGCGGCGGCCAACATTCCTTGGGGGTCGTAGCGGTATCTTACCAAGGCTTCGCCGTCGAGATAGATGCCCTCGATGCGTGGCTCGGCGCCCTTCGTCCAACGCACTTCGAGCAACCTGCCCGCGGTATCGACGATCTCCGCCAGGCGGCCCCGATCGTAGCGAAACGTCAACGTGTTGTCCGCGGGATCCTTCACCGCTGTGAGCACGAACTGCCCCTTGTCCGAGACACGCTCGTACATCCGACGCTGACCGTCCCACGTGCGAAGCTCGTAGCCCGTGCGCGTCTTGCTGAGCGAATAGCGGTCTTCCCCGTCCCAGTCGGACTGGCCCTCCGCCAGGTAAGGGAACGTCTTGGGTCGACCATCCGCCATGCGGTGAATCACGCCCGCGTCGGTCTCCTCCACGAAGTCGTCGAAGGGGTGCGTCCAGCCGGCTCCCAAAGCACCGACCGTGGTTTGCCGACTGCGATAGTTGCGCTCCCAAATTATCGGAATCGTCCCAGGAAGCTCGAAGTCGACCGCTTCGGCGATGAGCTCGCCGGTCATGACGTCGACCGGGTGACCGGTGAGAAAACAGATGATCTTGCTGCGCCAACTGCCCTTGGTCGCTCCCAAGAGCTCGTGCAGCTTGTTGGACACCCACTTGGTGCGAATCGCCTGCGTTGCCGCCGCCATGAAGTCGATGGCTTCGGGTCCGCCAATCAGGACAGGTGGTCCCATGGGCACGGCCAGGCACACGCTCGTGGGTAGATTGATGGGGAAGTTGCAGCTCATGACCATGGAGCCCAAACGGCTTTGGCTGGAGCCCGCGAAATTGACCGTCTTCGACCCTGTAATCAGCGACCCTTCGTTGCCCGTGGGCGCGTCGCTCGGATGGGGCGCCACGCCGGGAGGCGTGGGAAAGTGGGGACTGCCCTTGACCTCCGTACCCGTATTGCCCGTGGGCAGGCCGTTGACGAACACGGGCCCGCCGCCGCCAAAAATTGCGCCGAGGGCGGCCCCCACCAGGGCTCCTATCGGGTCGAACACCACACCGATGAACGGATGTGGCAGGGGTGTGGGCGCCGGTGGCGCCGGCGGAGGCAAGGTCACCGCGTGGATGTCAATGCCGAGGACCACATCTCCGAACTTGGCTGCAAACAAGG